>DAOTVW010000194.1:0-4389 GCA_034436035.1 Anaerolineales bacterium | reverse complement strand
AATCCTGTCCATATTTTTTCATGAGTAGCACCTTTGCTTCGCTCAGTGCAGACTCCGCGAAGCCCTCTCCCTGCTGAGCTGGAGATTGCTTCAGTCGCAAAATACGCTCTCTCGTATTGACAGATGGCTAGGCTGTCTAAAGATTGCTACTATCGCAAAGAGGACACTTCCACGTTGCCGGCTACGCGGAATAATGATATATCTCTTTAGTTTTCGGATGATGATTATCAGAATAGATCAATGTTTAGCCTTTTTTTATCATAACAATGATTCTAAGGTGACCATTTCATTTCCATTTTTTCGAAAATACTTGACAAATCTAAGCGGGGTTAATAAAATACTTTAGATACTTAATTATTAATAGATTAAACAAAAGGACTCGCCATGAGCAATCTAATGGTCAATCCAAATAACGATCCCCTTTTACGCGAGGTGGTGGAGTTGTACTGGCAGGTAATGCCGCCCTTCTGGCATAAAGTACGGGCACATATCCGCGAAGTGGTTGAAAATCGCTATGCTATCAGTGTTGAGCAATACCACATTCTCCGCCATATTGCCCAAGGCGTCAATCAAGTGAGTGAATTGGCACAACGGAAGCAAATTAGCCTCTCTGCAGTCAGCCAGGCTGTGGAGGTTTTAGTGATGAAAGAGCTGGTGACCCGCGCTGTGAATCCGTTGGATCGCCGCATGCAACATCTGACCTTAACCGAAAAAGGGGAAGAATTGGTTGCATACGTAAATCAAGACACCCAAAGCTGGATGCGAGAGACGCTGAAGACATTAAAAGAAACGGAATTAAAAGCCTTACTCATGGGGATGCGGGTATTGCAAAAGGTGATGGAGTAATGAAGGATATCGGTGAACTGTTAAGTTTTGTCAAGCCATACTGGAAAAAGAGCCTTTTGGCTTTGATATTATTGACCCTGGTGGTTATTTCGGATTTGGCAATTCCGCGCTTGGTGCAGCGGGTCATTGATCAGGGGATATTAAAAGGGGATATGCAGGTGGTCATTCACACTTTTTTATTGATGTTGGCAATTTCAGTTACCAACATGATTTTTGCGATTGGGAATAATAATCTCTCTGTTCAGGTTGGGGAATCAGTCGCTCGTGATCTGCGCGAAGCCTTGTTCCTCAAGATCCAATCTTTTTCTTATGGGAATTTAGACCGCTTGCAAACAGGACAATTATTGGTGCGTTTATCCAGTGACACAACGGTTTTTCAACGCCTGGTACAAATTTCCTTACGCATTGGCACCCGGGCACCGTTGTTGATGATCGGCAGTTTGATCTTCATGTTCAACACTGATCGAAATCTAGCGTTGGCGATGATGCCGCTCTTATTTCTGACGCTGGTGATCATCGTTTTTTATGTTAGCCGCACCAGCCCGTTATATATGACAGTGCAAAAAAAGCTGGATAAATTAAATACCCTCCTGCAAGAAAACATCGCTGGGGTACGTTTGGTGAGAGCTTTTGTCCGCCGGGATTATGAATCGCAACGGTTCGAAGTCCAAAATGAAGAATTCACCGAGCGCAATATCAAGGTCATGCAATTTATGGCGACCATGTCACCTGTGTTGAACGCTATGGTGAATATCGGGATTGTGGCGATTATCTGGGGCGGCGGTTGGCAGGCGATTCAGGGAGGGGTGACAACTGGCCAGCTGGCAGCCTTCATCAATTACTTGCAGACCACATTGAGCCCATTGATGATTATGGGCAACCTGGCAAATGTATACGCGGCGGCATCTGCCTCAGCCCAGCGCATCCAAGAAATTTTGACCACCCAACCCGAAATTCAGGATTTGCCAGATGCCCAACCTGTGCCAGAGTTAATCCACCCCAAAATCGAGTTTGAGCGCGTCGCCTTTCACTATAACAGTAATTATGAGACACCGGTATTGCGGGATGTCAATTTAGAAATCCGTGGCGGGCAAAAGATTGGGATATTAGGTTCGACGGGAGCAGGGAAAACCACTTTGCTCAATCTCATCCCTCGTTTTTATGATGTAACGCAAGGGGAGCTGAAACTCAATGGGGCAGATGTGCGTCAATTGAAACAAGACTCAATTCTGGAACAAATTGCTATTGTCCCGCAAGAGACGGTGCTGTTCTCCGGCAGTGTCCGCGACAATATTCGTTACGGACGGCCGCAAGCATCTGAGGACGAAGTGATTGCAGCAGCAAAAGCAGCCCAAGCCCATGAATTTATCCTGAACTTACCGCAAGGCTATGATACCCATATTGAAGAACGAGGTGTGAACCTCTCGGGTGGTCAAAAGCAACGCATTGCTATTGCACGGGCTTTGCTCATGCGTCCGGCCATTTTATTACTGGATGATTGTACCAGTGCGGTGGACTTGGAGACCGAATCCAAAATTCAGGCGGAATTGGAAACTTGGATGCGGGATAAAATGGTGTTGTTCGTGGGGCAGCGGATTAGTTCGGTGATGAATGCGGACCAAATCATCGTGATGGATCAAGGGAGGATTAGCGCTATTGGAAAGCACCAACAATTATTGAAGACCAGCCCGATTTACCAAGAGATTTACGCTTCCCAAATGGGGAACGGTGTAAAGGAGGGGGTATAAAATGTCGCTTCAATCTGATCGTGATCGGCAAAGTTTTGATCAATCCGCCCGCCTTGTGCCTCGTCAGGGGGGACGTCCGGTGCGAATTGAGAAAGCTCGGAAGCCCCTCCAGGCGCTGTACCGATTGATCATCTACCTTCTACCGCATCGGTGGTCTTTGGTCCTGGTTATTTTATTTGTCGTGCTATCCACGATTGCTGGTTTAGGCGGGCCATACCTAATGGGAGTAGCGGTAGACCGCTACATCGCCAGTAAGAATTTAGCTGGTCTGGCACAGATATCTGTTGCTATGTTGGTTATTTTTCTTATGGGCAATGCCAGTGATGCAGCATCAAGCTGGATTATGGCGCGTGTCTCTCAGGCGGCGTTGAAACGTTTGCGCAAGGAGCTATTCGAGCATATCCAGGTTTTGCCAATGAGTTTTTTTGATACCCACCCAGTGGGTGAATTAATGAGCCGACTCACCAATGATATCGAAGCGATCAATCAAGCTGTTTCCCAAAATGTGGTTTCGCTGCTATCCAGTGTGTTATTGATGGCGGGTATTCTCATCACGATGTTCATTATCAACTTGTGGCTGGCGTTGGCTTCGGTTGTGGTTGTGCCGCTGATGTTGTGGTTCGCCGAATGGGTGGCGCGTTACACGCGCAAAGGTTTTCGCCAATTGCAGAAGCAACTCGGATCTTTAAACAGTGTGATGGAGGAATCGATCAGCGGGCAACGGGTAATAAAGGCGTTTCGGCGCAATCAATCCGTAATCGAGGCTTTTCGCCAGAGCAATCAAGAGGTATATAAAGCGGCAGTTTTTGCTAACTCGTATGCATTATTATTAATGCCAATCACCAATCAATTAGGCAATCTGTTTGTCATTGCTATTGCCGGTTTAGGTGGCTGGCTGGCGATCCAAGGTTTAACTACGGTGGGGGATATCATTACTTTCATCACGTACGCACGCAATTTTGTCAACCCATTACGGCAATTATCGAATATTTATAATGCAATTCAAGCAGCGTTGGCTGGTGCAGAGCGGGTATTTGAGATTATAGATACCCCACCGGAAATCCCCGATGCGCCGAATGCCTACACCATGCCATCCTTGGAAGGAGATGTGCGGTTTGATCAGGTGTACTTTGGATATAACGCCGAAAAACCGGTTATTAAAAACATGAGTCTAGAAGCGAAGGCTGGTCAAACGATTGCTTTGGTTGGTCCAACCGGAGCAGGAAAAACCACCGTTGCCAATTTAATCACCCGCTTTTATGAGATAAACAAGGGAAGGATTACTATTGACGGAAAAGATATCCGCCAAATTAAAAAAGATGATCTGCGGCGTCAGATCGGTTTGGTGTTACAGGATAACTTTTTATTCTCTGCCACAGTGATGGAGAACATTCGTTATGGCAGGTTAGACGCCACCGATGAAGAGGTGATGGAAGCTGCCCGTCTGGCTGAAGCGGATCATTTCATCCGTCAATTGCCGCAGGGTTATCAAACCGTACTTTCTGAAAGGGCGAGCAATTTGAGCCAGGGGCAGCGTCAGTTGCTGGCAATCGCCCGTGCAATCCTGGCTGATCCGGGCATCCTCATCCTGGACGAGGCGACGAGTAATGTTGATACGCGCACAGAAATTCGGCTGCAAAGCGCCTTATTACGATTGATGGAAGGGCGTACCAGCTTTGTGATTGCCCATCGCTTGAGCACCATCCGTGATGCCGATCAGGTATTGGTCATTCGCGATGGCGAAATTGTGGAGCGAGGGACGCATACAGAATTGCTACAACAGCAAGGCTTTTAT
>DAOTVW010000193.1:0-5230 GCA_034436035.1 Anaerolineales bacterium | reverse complement strand
GCTCGTCCGTTTTGGGGAGCCAGAAGACCAATTCCATTCACGCGGGACAACCAAGCGGACGATTTTGTCTGAACTTTTCAACGCTTGAATAGGCTTTCCTCGCCCTGTGCGGCTTTGCAGCGGTGCTTCATCAAAACGGATGCCTTTAGGGGCTAGTTTTTCCAGGAACAATGTCGCTTGTGCATTTTCTTTCCCAGCCGCCACCCCAACCAGAGCTACCTGCTGTGGCAGCTTCCAAGCTTGAACACCTTGTCCATAGCGACCCTGTTGGGGAAATTGATCTTCTATTAATCGCTTTGCATACCCATTTGTGGCTACCAAGAGAATTTGCCCAGCGACGGGGAGAACGACACCGCCAATTACCTGATCACCTTCTTCTAACTTGATCCCCAAAACCCCTGCAGCCAATAAACCCATCGGGCGAACGGACTCCTCTTTAAATCGAATTGCCATCCCTTTTTGCGTGGCTAATAATATCTCCTGATCGGCGTGCGTAAAAAGCACATCAATCAGGCGATCACCTGGGTTTACCTTCGCGAGAAAAAACAGATGCGCAGCTGCTCCTCCTAATTCATCTAACCTGGATTTTTTTACAAAACCTTGTTGGGTAATCGTTACCACAAACCAATCGGATGGTCGTTCGTTTTTCGGCGGCAAAGCAAAAATTGTGGCAACCTTCTCTGCTTCTATGACGGGGGAAATCGCGCTCAGTAATGAACCATCACTTAACCGTGTCACCTCTGGGATGGTGTGGACTGGCAACGCGGCGCATTCCCCATTACTCAGCACTATATATAACACATCCTTTCCCTGCGCCTTGATGAGCCATCCCGCTGCCTCATTGCCGCTCAAGCGCGGCAGCTTATCACCCGGCATACGGCTGATTTTCCCTTGTGGCGAAAGGGCAATCCAAACTTCCCCTTGCGGGGCTAAATCCGCGGCAGTGAGCAGGGTGGTTTGCCCTTTTTTCTGGGAAATGGAGGCGATTTGGGTACGGCGCCGGTCTCCAAATGCCTCTTTTACCGCTTGCAGCTCATCCGCAGCCACTTGACGGATTTTCTTCGGCGATTTCAATAATGACTCGAGCTCTTTTATTTTTGCCAAAAGTTCCTTATACTCTTCTTCAATCTTTTTCCGTTCCAACGCTGCCAGGCGTTTTAATGGCATATCCAAGATCGCATTAGCCTGTAATTCACTCAGTTTAAAACGCTTCATCAGTTTCTGGCGCGCCGTTTCGGTATCGGCGGATTTACGGATTAACTCGATCACTTCGTCAAGGTTTTTTAACGCTACCCGCAACCCCTCCAGAATATGGGCTCGTTCCCGGGCGCGGCGCAATTCATATTCACTGCGGCGGCGGGTAATTGTAATCCGATGATCTAAATAGACCCTCAATGCTTGTTTTAAACTGAGCAAGCGTGGTTCGCCATCCACAAGCGCTAACATAATGATACTGAAGGTGCTTTGCATTGGTGTGTGTTTGTACAAATCGCTCAGCACCCTTTCTGCCTCACTGTTCTTACTGACCTCAATCACAATCCGCATGCCGCGCTGATCGGATTCGTCACGCAAATCTGCTACACCAGTTAGTTTTTCTTCCCGCACCAGCTCGGCAATGCGTTCGATCAAGGCTGATTTATTGACCATATAGGGCAATTCCGTAATGATGATGCGGCTGCGCCCCCGTTCCATCTCTTCAAAATGAGCGCGTGCCTGAACGGTTACCTGCCCCCGCCCACTTCCATAAGCACTGGCGAGCGATTCCTCCCCCTCAGACGCCAGGATTATACCGCCGGTGGGGAAATCCGGTCCTTGAATAAACTTCATTAAATCTGCGATGGTGATATCATCCATCTTTTCCCAATTGACGAGCAAATAACACAGTGCATCCACCACCTCGCCAAGATTATGAGGAGGAATACTGGTAGACATCCCCACTGCAATACCCGTTGCCCCATTCACTAACAAATTTGGAAATGCGGCTGGCAAGACCGCTGGTTCTTTGAGCGTATCATCAAAATTGCTGAGATAATCTACGGTATCTTTTTCAATATCGGCTAACATTTCCATCGCCGGCGCCGCCAGACGAGCTTCGGTATAACGCATTGCTGCGGGTGGATCCCCATCAACGCTGCCGAAATTTCCTTGTCCGTCCACCAGCAAATAGCGCATCGAGAAATCCTGCGCCATGCGCGCCATCGCCTCATACACCGCCATATCCCCATGCGGATGGTATTTCCCCAATACCTCTCCAACAATACGAGCCGATTTTTTATATGGCGTGTCGGGTCGTAAACCGATTTCGTACATGGCATATAAAATTCGGCGGTGCACTGGTTTAAGCCCATCCCGTGCATCCGGCAAGGCACGTGAGACAATCACACTCATCGCATAATCAAGATAAGCTTGTTGCATCTCTTGATCGATATCAATAGAACGAACTAAACCGATTTCCATAAATGTCCTTTGTCAAAAGAATGCTATAAAAATCCTGAAGGCAAACTCGTCACGAGCGTTGTGATTCGCAGCTCCACAATCAGATTAAATCCACTTTAGCAATCCCAGAAAAACTATCAGCGCCACGATATCCACTGCCCAAATCACAGCCACGGTGATTAATTTTTGACGCATCTTCGGCATATCATAAACCCAAAATGCCACGATAAAGAAGGTTAGATACCCGAACAGAAAGATCAAATAAGGAGCGCCACGATTCCACCATGGGTATTCCCAGGTCAGAGCCCCAACACTATTCAGTAAATACTCCACAAAGACACAGAATAGCGACCCCGCAATCGCTACAAACCAGCGGTTATTGATGCCCAAAATCTTGGCTTTGCGATCTGGAAGCAGCATCTTCGTCCAAATGATGCCAGCAACCGAAAACATAAACATCGTTTCGATATTCAAACCAACCAGGATAAGATATGCGGTCGGTCCTGGCTCTCCCCATACCGGTGCATAGCCGCTAAAATGCAGAACCAATCCATTCCAAATCTCATTAAACCAATCCATCCCCCAAAACGCTAAGCCAGCTAAGATCAGATTCCAATTCCTTTTTTCCGCTTCAACGGTATAGACATAAAAGACAAACGATAATAATGGGATAACATACCATTGAAAATGGCTCCCATCGCGCAGGATTGCAAGCGCTCGCATTGCTGACTCAGTCATAAGGACCTCCTTTGTAAAATCTCGAAATCATGAAAGCGAAATGATTATGGGTGACATTACCATATTCCAATTACGACTCTGCATTTATAAACAGTATAAGATATAAATCGATTTTATGGGGACAATTTTCCATTGTGATGGAGCGGTTGCCATGATAAACTGCTTCTACTATAATAAGCCCACACCTTTCTAATGGGAATAAAAGATGAACATTTCGCCAATCACATTAACCGGTCAATTTGTCCGCTTAGAACCGCTTTCCATGGATCACCTGCAAGACCTTTGCCTGGTCGGATTGGATGATGAAATCTGGCGTTACATGGTCTATGGTTGGGTGCGCAGCGAACAAGATATGCGCAATTGGATTGCAGAAATCTTAAAGCGGCAAGAAAAAGGCACTGATCTGCCCTTTGCGGTGATCGATTTAAAGAGCGGTAAAGCAATTGGAGCGACGCGATATATGGAAATACGTCCAAAAGACCGTGGGTTGGAAATTGGCGGAACCTGGTACGGAAGAGCCTACCAGCGCAGCGTTGTCAACACAGAATGTAAGTTTCTGCTGCTCCAGCACGCATTTGAAGGTTTAGGCTGCATTCGCGTTCAGTTCAAAACCGATTTGCGCAACATCCGTTCCCAAAAGGCAATTGAGCGAATTGGAGCAACGAAGGAAGGGATATTCCGCAACCACATGATATTGCCCGATGGCACGATCCGACATTCCGTATATTACAGCATCATCGTCGAAGAATGGCAATCTGTAAAGGCACATTTGATTGGTTTGTTAAGCAAATAAAAAAAACCGGGGGAGGTTGTGGCAGGAAAGTCGGTGTGATCGCAGTAGAAAAAGCGCACAAAGGTGCGGATTTGATAGGGGTGCTTGAATTTGGGGATGAGATTCAATCTGAGCGCATTGGGGATTTCTTGTTTCTGGAAACCCATGCTTTTGACAGCGTCGAAAACTTTTTAAGGACAGGTTTTGACATAGCATGTCCTGCTTACCAGGTAGCCGGCTTACGAAAAATCCCATGAGCATCAGACAACACATCAGGAAATTGGCTGTTGTACAATACATTCTTGCGGATATTTTTGACAAACAGCACATGTGGCACAAGCACGGCACTGGGATGTTTCTGTGGATTGAGTAACCCAACCGGCTTTCCGAATTGTTCTGTTACAACGCGAATTGGCAAGAGCAAATCTGAATCATTCGATACTATTACGGCAAGTTCATAGTCATTTCGAAAGCCATCCAATAACAAGTGAGTCGCCAAGTTTACATCGGATCCTTTTTCTTCTGTTTTGATGACCCGAGCAAAACCTTTATCAGGAGGCGAAAGAGGCATTCGCACTTCACTTGATAAAAAACTTCCATAAATAATTTCCAGGTTTGGGATAGTTAGCAAAGCGCGTAAATAAAGACGTTGACGAATTGGTTTTTCGAGATCACTTGGGCGAGGCGTGACCAGCGCTGTGAAGTATTTGATTCTTATAATTTCATCGCAGGGCAACAAGAGACGGCACATTTTCGCCAAATTCAGCCATTTGTAGGGCGTGTCTTTGACGCAACCGTAATAAAGATTAAAACCATCAATATAGATATTGGTTTTCATAAACATAAACACAGAGACCGCCAGGAGGCGGTCTCGCACCGGGTTCGCGAACTACTACCGGGGGATACATTTCAATTATTTCTTAAAATTATCAGTTTGTCAAGAGGGCGCGTTCTATCAAATAAAATGTTACTGAATTATCATCGTTCACTCAAAAGAAAATGTTACTAAGGGAACGATGGCAGAAACAGACTCAATAAGCGTATAGGAACATCGCAATTACTTGCACAAGGTGCAATGCACTACCGGGTTGTCCAAACAAAAAGAGTATAGCTACCAATCAGATATAGAACGTAAATTTTCTCGAAAACCTTCTGTTTTTCAGTGTGACTTCCAATGGTTCATTTTGCATCGAACGATTCTCCGTATACTTTGCGTGCCAGTTCTTCACCCAGTAATAAATCTGCCAGTTTTCGGCGTAGTTCGGATTCTGTCGCCTCTGGATA
>DAOTVW010000192.1:0-20731 GCA_034436035.1 Anaerolineales bacterium | reverse complement strand
ATTTCCGAGGAAGCTTCCCGAGATAGCAGGCCTTATTTTCGAGCACGAACCGTAGCAGGCAAGCCTCATCTGCGGCGAGCTTGGGGTTTTGCGGTCGCTTATAAAAACACCGGCTTAGGCGGCGGTGCCCCTGATAAAGCGGGGGCAGAGGTCGAACTTTACGAAGATGGCACCCTAGAGGTGCGTACATCCTCTGCTGAACTCGGGCAAGGACTGGTCACGGTGTTGCGGATGATCGTTGCGGAAGAATTTGCAATCCAACCAGAAAAGGTGCGCGTGTTGGTAATGGATACCGACCTCACCCCTGATGGAGGCCCAACCACGGCTTCGCGACAAACTTTTGTGAGTGGGAATGCAGCTCGCTTTGCTGCCCAAACCCTACGAAACGCGCTGGCTGCTTCATTGGCGGAAAAGTATGATGTTCCTCCGGAACAGATTCGTTTTATCGAGGGATTGGCGCAGGTCAATGGTCACAGCCTGACACTTGGTGAGGTGGCAAAAGTATTGCGCAGTGAAGGACGAACTCCACGCGCTTTTTATGAATATTGGGCACCCGAAACCAAACCGTTAGGTGAGGGTGGAGATATGCATTTTGCTTTCTCGTTTGCCGCTCAAGCAGCTGAAGTGGAAGTAAATACTCTCACTGGTGAGGTGCGCGTGTTAAAAGTGATTAGCGCGATTGATGTCGGGCGTGCAATCAACCCCTTAGGCTTACAAGGGCAGTTTGAAGGCGGTATTATGATGGGCATCGGCAACGCCCTTACCGAGAACTTTATTGTCGAAAATGGGGTAGTATTCACCGATCGATTGGCACGTTACCGCATTCCTTCCATTATGATGACACCACAAATCACTGCTTTTGCTGTCGAACACCCGGCTGCGGCAGGACCCTACGGAGCAAAAGGGGTAGGGGAAATCGTCAGTATCCCCACCACACCAGCAATAACGAATGCCATCTATAATGCGGTTGGTGTACGGATTGACCATCTACCGGTTGATCAAGAAGTCATTGTGAAGGGGCTAAAATGAAGCCGATTCCACTTTGGCTGGAATGGGCGCGTGAGATTCAGGCGTTGGCTCAAACCGGGCTGCATTATTCTACCGATGAATATAACCGGCAACGGTATACCCGTTTATTGGAGATCGCCGCCGAAATCGTCAGTCAAAACACACAATTGGATTATGAAGCGCTGCACCAAGCGTTTACGATGCCAATTGGCTATGCAACCCCGCGAGTAGATGTGCGTGCAGCAGTCTTTCAGGATGGAAAGCTCTTGATGGTGCGGGAGAAAGCCGATGGCGGATGGACTTTGCCGGGCGGCTGGGCAGATGTCGGAGATGTCCCTTCTGAGGCAGCCGAAAGAGAAACGTGGGAAGAAGCCGGTTATCACGTGAAAGCACAGCGTCTCATTGGTGTCTATGATGCCAACCGCATTGAGCCATTAGAAATCTTTCATGCTTATAAACTGGTTTTTCTCTGTCAAATCGTTGATGGCGAAGCACGCCCAAGCTTCGAGACCAGCGCGGTAGGGTTTTTCAGGCGTGACCAAATCCCAGAGTATCTATCCGGCGAACGCACCCGCCCTCGCCATATTGAAGATGCGTTTCATGTTTTGGAAAATCCGCAACAACCGGCTGTATTTGATTGATAAAGGGAAGAAAAATGCTGATCATTAATGGGAAAATCATCACTTGGAAAATTGAAAATGAAATTCTTGAAAACGCAGCTTTGCGCATTCAAGATGGAAAAATTGTGGAGATCGGCGATAGCGCCGTAATGCGACAACGTTATCCTCAAGAAGAAACCCTCGATGCGGCTGGTCAATATGTCATGCCCGGTAATATTTGCGCCCACACCCACTTTTATGGTGCGTTTGCACGCGGGATGGCAATCCCTGGCAACCCACCGAAAGATTTTCCAGAAATCCTGCAGAAATTGTGGTGGCCCCTTGACCGTTCCCTAACCCATGAGGATGTGCGCCTTTCGACGCAGGTCATGTTAGCCGATGCCATCCGGCATGGCACAACTACTTTGATTGACCATCATGCTTCCCCAAATGCCATCGAAGGCTCGTTGGATGTCATCGCTGACGCGGTTGAAAAAGCGGGCGTGCGGGCGGTCTTGTGTTATGAAGTGACCGACCGTGATGGGGAGGCAAAGGCGAAAGCCGGTATCGAAGAGAACCTGCGGTTTCTCAAACGGATGGCAGCCGAGCCAAATCCGCTGATACGGGCGACTTTCGGATTACATGCCAGTTTAACCCTCTCGGATGCGACTTTGGACGCTTGCCGGGCAGCGGTGCCAAAGGGGGTGGGCTTTCATATCCATGCAGCCGAATCAGATGCCGACCAATATGATAGTCTGGCGAAATCGGGGATGCGCGTAGTGGATCGATTGCACCGTCATGGCATATTGGGCGAAAACACCATCCTCGCTCACTGTGTACACGTTGATGCCCGCGAGGCTGAAATACTGGCAGAGAGCGGCAGTTGGGTGACCCATCAGCCACGCTCGAATATGAACAATGCGGTCGGGGCGGCGCCAGTTGAATCTTTGTTGCGCATCGGGGTGCCGGTTTGTTTGGGTACAGATGGGTTCACCTCGACAATGTGGGAAGAATGGAAGTTTGCTTACTTGCTGCAAAAAGTCTGGCACCGCGATCCACGCCGCATGCCGGCGGATGTGGTGGCTGAGATGGCGATTTATCATAATGCTGCCTTAGCTGGTAAGTTCTTCCGGGAAGCTCCAATTGGCGTTATTCAACCGGGTGCATTGGCAGATCTCATCTTTGTGGATTATCATCCCTTTACTTCACTCACACCGCAAAACCTGCCCTGGCATATTGTGTTTGGTTTTCATGAAAGCATGATCACTACAACGATAGTGAACGGCAAGGTACTGATGAAAGAGCGCCGTTTGCTCACGCTCGATGAAGAAGAAATTGCGGATAAAGCGCGGGAGTTCTCACAGCGCACCTGGCAGCGCTATCAGAATAATGCGCTAAGGAAATGATGAAACCAGGAATAAATTGAAAATATAACCACGAATAGCATGCACGACACGCTTGAAACGAAAACAGGTATGGCACCAAGTTATAAAACGTATAAAACGATCAAATATGGATTAAAAACCAAAGAGGATAAATAGAATGGAATCAACCAAACCAATCATTGCCATTATTGGCGGGACAGGGAAAGAAGGCCCAGGTTTAGCGATGCGCTGGGCAAAAGCTGGATATCGAGTCATCATTGGTTCACGCCAAGCAGAAAAAGCGCAAAACACCGCCCAAACTATTAATCAACAATTGGGCTTAAATAATGTAATTGGAATGGAAAACGCTGCTGCTGCCAGAGAAGCAGATATTTGCGTCTTGACCGTTATCCAATCGGCTCATCAGGAAGCGATACTCAGCATCCGCGCAGCGCTCCAAGAAAAAAGTTCATCTAATCCTCCAATTCTGGTAGATGCCACGGCCCGGGTGGATTTTCGTAATCCCGTTCCGCCACCCCCGCCGGCAGCAGCCCGACAGGCGCAAGAATGGCTGGGCGAGAAGGTACAGGTGGTGGCAGCCTTTCAAACTGCTCCAGCCAGTGCTTTACGCGATCTGGAAAACCCTATCCATAGCGATGTACTGGTATGCTCTGACCATCTCGAAGCAGCCGAAAAGGTGATGCGATTGGCACAGGATGGCGGAATGAACGCGTACTATGCCGGAGGATTGGACAACGCGGTGGTTGTGGAGGGATTAACCGCCTTGTTAATCAGTTTGAATAAGTATTACCGCGTCAAAACCGCTAGCGTGCGCATCTCTGGTGTGCCCACACAGCAGAGCGATAGATAAAAGAAAAATCAACTTGAATAGATTGTTGAAAAGGATTTACCTGTAATCCCATGCATCCTCAACCTTTAACCCTCACTCCCTTGTCAGGCATCCCGCTCATTAAACCCGGTGACGATCTCGTGGCAATCCTTTTGAAAGCCTTGGTGGAAAACCAAATCCAATTAATGGATGGAGATATACTCGTCCTTGCCCAAAAAATTGTCTCAAAGGCGGAGGGTCGCTTGGTCGATCTCACCACAGTGAAACCTGCGGAAGAAGCAATTCAGCTGGCTGAGCAGATCCAAAAAGACCCCCGTTTGATCCAGTTAATTTTACAAGAGAGTCGCACAGTCTTGAGAACCCGACCTGGCACAATCATCGTGGAGCATCGGTTGGGATTCGTATGCGCCAATGCCGGGATTGATCATTCCAACGTGGCGGGACAGGGCAATGAAAACGGTGAATGGGTGTTGCTTCTGCCGAAGAACCCGGATGCATCTGCAGAGCGTGTGCGCCAGGGTATGATTGCTGCGAGTGGTAAAACGGTAGGAGTATTGATTATCGATTCACATGGAAGAGCCTGGCGGATGGGCACTGTCGGTGTGGCAATTGGCGTTGCCGGCTTGCCAGCGCTGATGGACCTACGCGGGATGGATGATCTGTTTGGGTATACTTTGCGTATCACTCAGGTTGGGGTGGCGGATGAACTGGCTGCTGCTGCCTCATTGGTCATGGGGCAAGCAGCGGAAGGCACCCCAGTGGTGCATGTGCGCGGCTTTCCTTATCCTTTGCGGGATGGTTCATTAAACGAATTAATCCGGCCGAAGGAGCAGGATTTATTTCGATAACTTTCGAAAATGAACCGAATTTGAATTTCTGGAAGGCAATTAAAAAATGGATGCGCAAGAATGCCTAATAACTCGCCGTTCGGTACGCCATTTTCAAGAGCGTATGCTGGAGCATCAAACCATTGAACAAATTCTGGAGCTAAGCCGATGGGCACCATCGGCGCACAACACCCAGCCCTGGCGTTTTGTTGTTTTAGAAAACGAATCAGCCCGGCAAAAGCTTGCGGATGCTTTGGGAGAGTCATTCCGACAGGATTTACTCCAAGAGGGAATATCCAGTGCAGAAGCAGATAGACGGGTGGAACGTTCGCGGCGCAGGATTATTCAGGCACCCGCTGCAATCCTCTTGTGCCTTGCTGAAGAAGACATCCCTGGCACAACCAGCATCACCCAGCAAACCGGTGAGCGGATGATGGCGGTGCAATCGGTTGCTTTAGCCGGTGGTCAACTGATGTTAGCTGCACATTCTTTAGGGGTTGCTAGCCTATGGCTCTGTGCTCCCTTGTATGCTCCTCAGGCTGCCCGGGAAGTGTTCGATTTGCCTGCAACCTGGCAGCCACAGGCTTTGATTTTGCTTGGATATGCTGCTCAAACCCCTCCGCCACCCGCCCGAAAATCTCTCCATGAGGTTGCACGTTTCTTATGAGAAGGATACTTTAATGAAAGTAGTTGCATTAGCTGGTGGTGTGGGAGGCGCAAAATTTGCAGATGGTTTGGCGCATTGCCTTTCACCAGAGGAATTAACCATTGTCGTCAATACGGGTGATGATTTCGAACATTTTGGACTCCATATCAGCCCTGATCTTGATACAGTCTGTTATACCTTAGCGGGGATTGCGAACCCTCAAAGTGGCTGGGGGAGAATGGATGAAAGCTGGGTAACCTATAATGAGTTAAAACAAATGGGAGCGCCAGATTGGTTTCAACTGGGCGACCGAGATTTAGCGACACACTTAGAACGAACCCGCCGCATGGAGGAAGGCGAAACTTTGAGTCAGATCACTGCCCATTTTTGTCAGGTTTGGGGTGTAAAGCATCCCATCCTTCCCATGAGCGATGATCCTGTGCGGACTTGGGTATTAACCGAAGATGGCGAACTGCCATTTCAAGAATACTTTGTGCGTTACCGCTTCCAACCAGCTGTGCGGGATTTCCATTTTCGCGGTGTGGAAAGGGCTCATCCTGCGCCTGGACTGCTCGCCGCTCTTTCGCAAGCGGATGTTATTCTTTTTTGCCCTTCCAATCCGTTTGTATCGATTGACCCTATCTTAGCGGTTGATGGCGTGCGGCAAGCTTGTTTGCAGAAAAGGGTCATCGCAATCTCCCCGATTGTCGGCGGGAGAGCGATCAAGGGGCCAGCTGCCAAAATGTTTATGGAATTGGGCATTCCCCCTTCACCGCTTGCGGTAGCTCAGCATTATGCCGGCTTAATCACCGGTTTGGTGTTGGATGACCTCGATGCAGATTATGCCATGGAAATTCAACAACTTGGAATCGGGACATTGGTTACCAACACCCTCATGAATATTCCAGCAGAAAGGTATAATTTAGCCCACACAATTTTACAGGCAATAGAAGGTGGCAAATTATGAACGATACTTGGGCAATTGTGCCCGTTAAGCCATTGCGGGAAGGGAAAAGCCGTCTATCCCCCATTCTCGAAGAAGATCAACGTTGGGCATTGAACCGCTGGCTGCTGGAACATACCTTAAAAATGTTGGATGCCAGTAACCTCTTCGATCAAATCCTGCTGGTAAGCCGGGATGGTGAGGCATTGGCGGTGGCGCGTATGTATGGTGCCAGAACGATTCAAGAAGACGGATTGCCAAAGTTAAATTCAGCGATTGAGAGAGCAACTCGCTACGCCCAACAAGCTCACGCGCAGACTTTGTTGATTATCCCCACAGATTTGCCCTTGCTGGATAGCGAGACTTTAATGGCGTTTTATAACAGCGTTGATACCCCTCCTTGTGTGGCAATCGCTCCAGACCGACATCGCAAAGGCACGAATGCCTTACTGATTTCCCCACCTGGATTAATCACGTACCATTATGGAATAGATTCCTTTTCTGCTCATCTTGCTGTCGCAAACCAAAATGGGAATAAGGTGGCGGTTTTCGATAATCCCAATCTGGCATTGGATATCGATGATGCTGAAGATATGCAATATTTACTTGGTTTGCATAAAAATGTTCCGATCCTGGATATTCTTTTTCACTAGGAATGGGCTGGATAGGTAGAAATGAGGAGGCGCAAGTTTTATAAACTGACATCCTTCTACCTGGACGGTTTTCGAATTGGATTTTTTATCTGGAGGTAAACATGACTGAACGAGTAGCGCTTTATTTACAAGACGCCCATGATTTGCGGGATGGTTTAGAATACGTCCGCTATGCTGAGCAACATGGGTTCGAAGCTGTCTGGCAAGCGGAATCGCGTCTTGTGCGGGATGCGATTGTTCCAATGGCTGCTTATGCAGCCGTTACCGAACGCATCAAAGTTGGCTCTGGGGTGATCAACAACTGGACACGCAATATTGGGTTGTTGGCAGCAACATTCCTGACCCTGGATGACTTAGCGCCTAACCGCATTATTTGTGGTATTGGCGCCTGGTGGGATCCGTTAGCCCGCAATGTAGGAATAGAGCGGCGTAAACCGCTGCTAGCCATGCGGGAAACTGTTACGGTTATGCGCCGTTTGCTTAATATGGAAAGAGTTACATTCCATGGAGAATTTGTGCATGTGGATGGAATTGAATTGGATGTCGTACATGGACGACGAGAACCGCGCAATGTCCCCATTATGATTGGTGCCACCGGTGATCAGATGATGGAATTGGCTGGAGAGATTGCGGATGGGGTAGTGCTCAATTATTGCGTTGAACCTGCCTACAATGACCGTGCTCTGGAATTATTAGAAAAAGGAGCTCGTAAAGCCGGACGAAAGGTGGAGGACTTAGACCGCCCTCAACTGGTGGTCTGTTCTGTAGACGATGACCATGAAACTGCGATCGATGCCACCCGTATGTTATTGACTCAATATCTCGCTCAGCAACCGCATATTGCTAAGGCTTCCGGGGTTGCGCCCGAGGTCGTTGCAGAAATTCAGTCCATTCTGGGTTGGCCAGCTACCAAAGAGCAAATCAACAAAGCGAAACACCTTGTTCCAGAAGAGCTGATCCATCGCATCACTGCCTCTGGCACCCCCGAAGAAGCGCGGGCTAAAGTGGCTGAGTATCGTAAACATGGCTGCACTTGTCCAATCCTTTATCCTGCCAGCGGTAACGTACATAAATTGATTGAGACTTTTGCTCAGGATGGGCGGGTTAAGTAAGCACTTGCATTAACGAGCGCATGGGTTAATCCGCCCATATTATGTGACAGTTGCCTGTTACAGGCAGCTGTCATCCCTCTAAATTCGCACCGCAATAAGGGCAATGCTTCCAATCTGCCTGCAGTTGTTTCCCACAAGAAGGGCAAGTGCGCGGCGCAGGAAGCGGCTGAGTATTTGTGCTGGTTGGTGTGGATTTTGAAGAGCGCAATAGCGCAATGATGCCCACTACCAGTAAAACGATTATCAGCAATGGGATCAAACCCATCCCAACCATCATCCAGCCAAATGGGAAAAAGCCCCATGTGCCACTATGGGGGAAGATGCGGAAAGGATAAAACCCTCCGAAAAAGCGGGCAAAACGAAAGAGACGTAGCCCAATTCCGAATAACAAAACAATCCCAGCACCAACAAAAAACCAGATCCAACCTTTATTCATCTCAAATCTCCTTCACAAAGATTAAACCACTTTTAGCAAGTTGGATAACCTTTGGGATATCCCAGGAATTATCTCAACCTGCGGTTTGTATGGAAGGTTTCCTAGGAGAGGTGTCTTATCTTAACCACAGTGAGAACCAATAGGATAGATACTTGTTTCACAATGGTTAATCATAAAACTTCCTGGAAACCTGATAATAGTCTATCGCAAAATTGTGAATAAATTGTGAAGATTATATTGGAGAAAGATGAAGATTATTTTGTGTAACTGCAAATGAATGGCTAATGCACGCTGTCTGGTTGCACTATTGGGATCTGCGTGTCAGGGCAGCAATCCCCAATTTCGAGTGGAGATCGCTGCATGGTTATTACGAGGTGCGCTGTGTTTTTGGCTTCTGGGGTTTTTTTATCTCGTCCTCATATAGGCATTGCCACAAAGGGGCATTATTTTGAGGGGGTTCATTGAGGCAATCGCTTTATTGCCAATTCGGCGCACTAGGATATCTTCTTCGTTTTGATTCGTGGTGAGTAAAAACGGTAATCATTGTGATGGCGCTTGGCGCGATACATCGCAATATCTGCATTCTTCAGCAAGCTGCCCACATCCTCACCATCCACGGGGAAAAGGCTAATGCCCAAACTGGCAGAGATCTCCCAAGCCTGTTCATCAACCAGATAAGGCTGACGGATTACCTCCAATAATTTTTGCGCAACCCGCGCTGCGAAAGCGGGGTTGGTTAAGTCCTCAATGATGATCGTAAATTCATCCCCTCCCATTCGGGCAACCGTATCACTTTCACGCAAGCAGCTCAATAAACGGCGCGCCACTTCTTGTAACACTTCATCACCCTTCAAATGCCCACATTCATCGTTAATGCGTTTGAAGTGATCTAAATCGAGTAACATCACCGCCAGGTTGGTTTTTTCGCGGCTGGCGCGTTTGATGGCATGTTCCAAACGATCCTGGAATAAGACACGATTGGGTAAACCCGTCAAGGCATCGTGTGTTGCCATATACTCGAGTACCCGCCGTGCTTGTTGTCGTTCGCTGATATCACGGGCGCTGCCGACCATTCCAGCAACCTGGCCGTTTTCATTGAAGAAAGGATTTATCCGTACTTCGATGCCACGCGTTTGTCCGTTTTTACATCGCAATTCCAGTTCAATCGAATGCATTGGCGGTGTGGCGGGATTCATGGCTGCCAACTTTTGAGGGCTCATTTCTTGCGCAAAGAAACGTTGAACTGCCTCAAACGATTCGGGTGTTAGTAAATCCCGCAAATGGATATATTCGATTTCATCCACCGTATATCCGGTTAAGTTGAGAACCGAGGGGCTGACAAAAGTAAATTGATTGTTTAAATCCAGGGTGAAAATGACATCTGAAACGTTTTCGGCTAGTAATTGATATTGGGCTTGGCTAGCCTGTAACGCCAGTTCGGCTTTGCGGCGCTCAAAGTAGCTGGCTAAATGATTGGACAGGATGGTGAGAACTTTAATTTCATCTTCCTGCCAGGAGCGTTTCGTCCTTACTGAATCAAAACCCACAAAACCGATCAGCTCATCGGGGGTGGTTATTGGCATCACTAACAAAGATTGGATTTCTTGTGCTTCGAGGATTTCTTTGACTTGCCCCCATTCCTGTGGCAGGTCTGCCACAGACGGAATGAGGATATACGGGTCTTTGCGCAAACCATCCATCCATTGTGGCAGAACACTGATTGGTATATCCTGTAAATTGTCCTTTTGAGGGCTGATGCCCTCGGCGCACCACTCATGCGTGTTGGCCATGGTTTGACGCTGCCAATCGAAAAGGAAGATATAGGATCGATCCACCTGCAAATATTCGCCCACTTGTTGAAGAACCCAATTCAGGTTATCCTCTACGTTTTCATCGGTGGTCTGGATAAAGGTTTGCGCAACGGTGAGTAAAATCTCCCGAAAGGCTTGGAGATAACTTTGACGCTCTTGGAGGAGTTTACGCGGGCGCAAATCGGTGATGACTGTGACCATCCCCACAAAGCGATCCCCATGAAAACGCGGCGTGCAATTGATTTCGACGGGTATCAAGGATTTGTTTCGATGAATTAACGTGCTTTCATAACTGGTTGCCTCACCAAGTTTACCCCTCTGAAATATCTCCTCTAAAAGAGGTTGAACGTCTGGGGTAGTAAATTCCTGATAATGTTTGCCAAGCAAATCCAGAGGGTGATAGCCTAACATGTGTGCGTAGGCTGGATTGACATACGTAAAATGTCCTTCTTCGTTCACTACTGTCAATCCTTGCCCCATAGTATTCATCACCAGTAAGGCAAAGTCGCGTTCGGCTTGAATTTCAGCCGTGCGTTCCTGTACTCGCACTTCAAGTAAATTTTGCTGAACTTGTAGTTCATTAAACAAACGGGCGTTGGTTAATACCAAACCAGCTCGATGCGCGATTTCTTTTAAAAATGTGAAATCATCTGTGATAAACTGCTCGCTCGATTTATGCCGCACCGTGATGATAACCCCCAATACCTCTTGATTATTATGAATCGGGACGAGCATTAAACTGCGTAAACCAAATAATTCCACGACTGCTCGGTAAGAAGGGGCTAATAATGCTGAATAAGCGTTTTCATCTAACTTCGGTTGAAAAATTTCCTCTTTATTTTGCAGCGCTTGAGCAATCAGTAGATTTCCTTCTAAAGGATCGGTTTGATTGAGGGTTTGCTCAATCACAGATTGTAATATTGGATCGGGATCGAACACGGAGAAAGAGCGGATCTTCTCTTTTGATTCATCCAATAAAAAGACCGCACAAGTTGCTTTTAATGCCGCTGCGGTTTTTTGGGAGATGAGCTGGATCAACGTCTGTGTCTCTAATCCCCCTTCTACCAAACTGTGGGTGATCTCAGCCAAAGTAGAAGCTCGCTGTGCTTCTATCTGGACAAGTTGATTCGTCCAATAGTTCTGTAAACCGAGAGCATATAAATCTGCCAGGCGCTCAAGGATTTCGATATGCTGCATGGAATACGGAGCAGCTGCATTGGCAACCGCGATCATCCCTACCACTTTATGATTTAATCGAGCCGGTACGGCTGCTAACCGTTGGATAGTTTGGTGCGGTTGGGTGAGAGGTTGCATGCGGGGATCATGGAGATAATCGTTGCTCCAGGCTGATTGTCCTTTTTTCAGCACTTCACTCAACAAGCCAGGTGCGTGATCGTAAAGGATCTCGTTTTGTGGGGCGCGATTTTGACCGCAAACTTCTTGGGTATAGGCATTTATCTCAAATTGATCGGTTTGTGGATGGATATACCCAACGAATCCATGCGGACTAGTGGTGAGAAACTTGGCCTTTTCTAAAACCAGTTCTGAGATTTGCTGGAGTTGCGGAGAGGAAAGGAGGGCTTGGGAAAGCTCAGCCAAATTGGTGTTGACTTGAATCTCTCGAGCAAGAGCCTGCTCAACTTGGCGGCGATTACGAATATCATGTACGAACGTCATCACCGCGGCTTGTCCTTGCCATTCGGTTCGAGCGGCTGAAAGTTCGACCGGAATCGCTTCGCCGGAGCGGTGATGGATGGTGATTTCATAATAAGCTGGCACCGGTATCCCTTCCAAACGTGCTTTCCAGCGTTCCGTAACAGTTTGGACGTCTTCTTCGCTAACTAAATAGGTAAAGGGCATCCCTAAAATATCGGAGGGAGAATAGCCAACGAGTTTACACGCTTGTGGATTGGCGTAGACAAAAAGGCCCTGGTTATCGATGATGAAAATCGCTTCGATGGCATTTTCTGCTAAAGCGCGAAAATTGTTTTCACTTTCCAGTGTCAGGCGAGCGCTGAGTAAGCTTTGCGCCCCTAATTCAGCCAACGCTGCCTCGGTTTCTTGAAGTCGCCGTTTTAGCGTTGCGATATCATCTGCTTCGGATAATGGATAGTTTGTCAAAGTTAACCCTTACCTGTAACAATTTTATTAATTAAACCGAATAATGGTAGATATGTCAAACGTTTCTAACAGGTTTGTAAGGAATGTGGTTACTTGTTTTCCATGTGAACGTCTATAAAAATTTAACATACGTACTTTGATGGTGAGGCTTACCGTTATACACATAACTGCCAGCCATGGGAGGTTATAGACAATAGCAAACGAATATTAAAGGCCGACTAATTGCTGGAGACTGCGGTGAACCTGGTTACGGAAACCTGCCTGAGCATCAACGACTTTGCCGGGGTAATCTGTTTTTATAAAAACTTGGTGTGCACGCTCAGCAGAGAATTAACAGGGAAGCCCAAAAAAACCGCGCATTGTACTCGCTGAAAATTACATCTAAAGGGTAATTGGATTGAAAGCATTGAATTGCAAAACTGAGCTATGAACCCTATTGACTTTCAGTCTTTTTTATGATAAATTATTTAAGCGCTTAATTAAACGCTTAAATCAAGGATGAGGCATGCCTCCAAATCCCGCTAAGAAACCAAAACCGAATATCTCCGATGTTGCTCGAGCAGCAGGCGTCTCAATAGCCACAGTTTCTTATGTCATTAACAAATCCCACTTCGTGTCTGATGAAGTAGCACAAAAAGTTCATCAAGCCATCGATGAACTTGGGTACATCCCCTCTTCTCTTGCACGAGGTTTAGCGAATAAACAATCCAAGATTATTGGAGTGATTTTCTCGGATATTTCCAATCCGTTTTTCACATCTATCTATATGGGAATAGAAAGTGTCCTTTCCGAAGAGGGATACGAGCTGATATTAATCAATACCGGCGAAGTTCACGAGAAACAAGAATTGGCTCTGAAAACGATGCTTTCTCGACAGATTGACGGGCTGATCATCGCCCCGACTGGGAAAAAATCAAGAATGTTAAACCATATTGTTGATTCTGGCATCCCGGTAGTCCTGATTGATCGAGAAACCCCCATAAACAAAGCTTCCTTGATAGATATCGATAACACCCTGGCTGCCTTTGAAGCCGTTTCTCACCTCATTCAAGACGGTTATCATCGAATAGGAGCCATCCTTGGTCTGACCGACCTCAGCACTACCCGAAACCGCCTGGAGGGATATAAAAAAGCGCTCCATTCGAATTCAATACCGTATTGCCAAGATTATGTGATTTACGGTAAATCCAACCTACAAGGTGGATACATCGCTGTTAAAAAATTATTGTCTCTCCCTCAACCCCCGCAAGCGATTTTTACTGCCAATAATTTAATGACTATCGGGGCGCTGCGTGCCTTTAGGGAACTTGGGATTAGATGCCCAGCAGAAATTGGAATATTCGGATTCGATGATATTGAATTAGGAGATATTATTGAGCCACCTTTGTCCACAGTTTGGCAGCCAACCTTTGAAATTGGTGTCAGGGCTGCAAAAGTCCTTTTAGATAATACGAAAGCGATCAACATCATTCATGAGCAATTGAAAGCAAACCTCATCATACGAGGTTCTTGTTCAATAAATTGTTACCAACGTTATATAAATGAAAACCAACACAGTACTCCGTCATTGGTGGTCTAAGGTTTCTCGTTTATGGGTAACCCGCCACCCTTAATAGTTATTAGGATAGACAAACAAGGAAAAAGAGCAATGACACAAATGGAATTCACAACCTATGCGAAAAAATATCTTGTTGGAGGCATCTCTTCGAGCTTTCGCATGAATCCCTTTACGGGACGGTCGCTTTACATTTCTCATGCGGATGGACCCTATATCTATGACATGGATGGAAAACAATATATCGATTTCTTTATGGGGCATGGAGCCTGTACTTTAGGGCATAACCGGCCAGAAATCAAACAATCCATCCTGAATATTATGGAAGCGGGCTATTTTGCGGAATATGAAAATCCGGTTTCTATTGAACTCGCCAAGAAAATCACCGAACACATTCCCTGCGCCGAAAGAGTGCGATATACCACTTCTGGAACAGAATCGACTATGTTAGCCATGCGTCTTGCTCGAGGGTATACCGGCAAGGATAAAATGGTCAGAATTGACGGTCATTTTCATGGCGGGCATGATTACGCTTTGCCCAATAATTTGGTTGCTTATATAGATAAAAGTAATCCTGGCAATCGCCTATCCACAATAACCTCTCTGCCAGCTGGCGTACCTAAAGCAATTTCCGATACGATATATCTCATCCCCTGGAATCAAATTGAGGTCTTTGAAAAGCTTGCCCGTGAGAAAAGCGATGAAATTGCTGGCATCATCATGAACCCTGTTGATTACAACAACGGGTGTCTTACTACAACGAAGGAATATTTACAAGAAGTGCGCAGGATTTGCGATCAATATGGGATCGTGATGATATTGGATGAAATCCTTGCCGGCTTTCGAACTGGTATATCCTGCGCTCAAGGTTATTACGGTGTAACACCTGACCTTTGTTTGCTGGCAAAAGCTTTGACCAATGGTGTACCGTTAGGGGCAATTGCGGGGAAAGAATGGATCATGAACAAAATTATGGATCCGGAGAAACCTGTTGTAGCTGGAGGGACTTTTACCGGTAATCTTATTGGGTGTGCTGCAGGTGTTGCAGCCATGGAAATCATGGCACAACAAGGGTTTTTCGAGAGTTGGCTCAACCGGGCGGATTGGTTCTTCGCGCAAGCCCAAAATGTATTTGACGAAGCAGGCTTGCCAGCGCGGGTGCAACATTTGGGATGCTCGTTCTATATTTACATTGGGACACGTGACCCCATACGTACCTACCAAGACCTAGATAAGCGCGATCCGGCGATGGCATCAAAGTTTTTCGCCAAATGCATCGAAAAGGGTCTCTATTTTCATACCGACTTCACCGTTTCGGCGATGCACGATGAAGCAGTGCTCGAGGATGCGCTGGATAGAATTGCAGAAGCCGCTCGCGAAACAAAACAGGAATTATAGTGTTCAGAGGAAAAGCAATGTCAAACACCTTATTTGGTGGCATTGAAGCGGGGGGAACAAAATTCATCTGCGCAGTTGCTCATCAGCCCCCGGAGTTAATCAACACAACCGTCATTGAGACAACAACTCCGCAAGAAACTCTTGCAAAAGTGTGTGACTTTTTCTTTCCTTATGTTGAAGAGGGATCCCTCCAGAGCATTGGATTAGCATCGTTTGGTCCAATTGATATTGATGTCCGATCTCCAACCTACGGATATATCACCTCAACCCCAAAACCGAACTGGCAAAACACTAATATACTTGGATTATTGAAACAATCATTAGGGCTGCCGTTTGCTTTTCATCATGATGTGAGCGGCTCAGCGATAGGTGAGTCAAGGTGGGGGGCTGCAAGGGGAAAAGACCCTTCACTTTATCTCACTATCGGCACGGGTATCGGTGGGGGATATATCATAAATGGGAAACCGCTATCGGGATTAACTATCCTGGAGATGGGTCATATCCATATTCCCCACCAATGGGAAATTGATCCTTTTGAGGGGATATGCCCTTATCATCGAGATTGTTTTGAAGGGCTTGCATCGGGATATGCCATTGAACATCGCTTAGGACAACGAGGGGAAACACTACCTGACGATCATCCATTTTGGGAAATCGAGGCAGAACATATTGCCCATGCGCTGGTAAATTATATCTTCACCCTATCGCCACGCAAAATTGTTGTCGGGGGTGGGGTTATGCAACGGTCTTTTTTGTTCCAAATGGTCAGGAACAAAGTGCGTGCCCTGATTAATAACTATCTACAATTTGATATTCTCTTGGGCAAGATGGAGGAATATATTGTTCCGCCTCAATTGGGTAAATATTCAGGCGTGTTAGGTGCTATTGCAATGGCAATGGACATTTCTTCAACCTCATCGAAGATTGAAGCGTCACAGTCGTTTGTATCATGAGAAGGAGGTGCATGGAGATAAAAATGCGCACACGATATTTTCTTATTAAATTCTAAGTTCAAAACAAGGTTTGTTAAAAGAAGGAGAACTCATGAACAGCTATATCAACTCGAAACTCAGCCGGCGAGAATTCCTAAAGATTACAGCAGTAGGCTCGGCGGGGCTTGCCATGAGCCAATTTTTGTCTGGCTGCGCCCCAAAGAAAAGCGAAAAGGTAAAAATGAATGTGCTTGTACCAGCGGCTCCAGACCCCGCCCCTCCGGGTGTAGCAAAATTCGCCGAGGATGCTTTTGCCACCTGGCAAGCAGAACACAACGTAGAGGTGGTCTATGAAGCGCCGCCATGGCCTCAGCTTCACGATAAAATGGCGACCAGCTTTGCTTCTGGTAAATACACATATGACGTGATGTACAATTGCGGATGGGTACCGGAGTTTGCAGATTACCTGTATGACTTCGTGGACAAGCTGCCCGCCGACCTCATCTCTGACCTGCCAACTTCATCTTTTAGCACCGTCACCTGGAAAGGGAAAAAACTGGGAGTCGTCTTTACCCTGTCATTGCTGACCTTGTTCTACAACAAGGAACATCTGGAATCCATTGGGGTTAAAGAGCCCCCGAAGACGTGGGATGAACTCAAAGGAGTTGCCAAAGAGCTCACCGGAGGAGGTCGTTACGGATGGGTGCTGAATTACGGCGCTCCAGAAGGAATAGGCGGTGTGGCTTCTTACTGGATGGTCTATCTGCAGCAAGTTGGAGGAAAGGTGTACGACGAAAATGGAAATCCTGCCTTCAACAATGAAGCTGGTGTGGATGCCTTGCAATTTATGATGGATTTGATGCCCTACACTGACCCTGGTTCCATCAGCTACGTCGGTATCAATGACGCCACCAACGTCTTTGCCTCGGGTCAAGCGTCCATGATGATGAACTGGCCTTTCATGTATACTGCCGCCAGCGACCCAAGCACATCGAAAGTTGTGGGTAAATTCGGCACCGCCATCTTACCGGCCGGCTCTGCCGGAAGCGCCTCCATTGACGGAACAGATGCGTACACGATCGCCAAGCTCTCTCCCAACCAGGACCTGGCCACGAAGCTGATCGAATTTTATCTCGATAAGGACATTCAAAAACGGCAGGTCCTCGATACCGGTTGGCTGCCAATCCGTATGTCCGTTCTGAATGACCCGGAGGTGCAGGAAAAAGCCCCCAACGCGGCCGTTGTCCTAGAACAAGCAAAATATCCCTATGATAGTTTTGTGACCCCCGATTACAACGCAGTAACCACTGCCATCGGTGTAGAGATTCAAAAAGCTTTATCCGGCGCACAAACGGCGGCGGAAACGATTCAAAACGCCTTTGACCAGGTTACGGAAATCATTAAAAAACGCCAGTAAATAACCCCAACAGGTGTGATAGGCAGACGCCTATCACACCTGCCAAAGGAGTTCATTTATGAGTAACGAATTTAACTTAAAAAGAAAACAAATGGGTATTTGGTTCACCTTGCCGACGGTTATCATATTGATCTTAGTACTCATTTACCCTATCTTTGCGTCCATTGTTCTCTCGTTTCAAAAAGTGCGCTTTTTAGGTCAGGGGCTTTCGAAAGAGTTTATTGGGATTGCCAACTACATCAGCATCTTCTCGAATCATACATTCCAAAGTGCATTCATCCGTTCCATTTATTTCACAGCGATTGAAGTGGTGGCTATTTTATCTCTCTCTTTGCTGGCAGCCTTACTGCTCAATCATCCCATAGGCCGACATTCTTTCTTCCGGGTTGTCCTGATCATCCCCTGGGCGCTCTCCCCCGTAGCCAACGCGGTCTTGTGGAAATGGATATATAATGCCAACTATGGGATTCTCAACTTCATTCTTTACAGTTTAGGGATTATTCACGAATATGTGGTCTGGCTAGGAAAACCCTGGCTAGCTCTTAACATGATCCTGCTGGCAGATATTTGGAAAGGTATCCCTTTTATTACCCTTCTGCTCCTGGCGGGTTTGCAGAATATCCCCAATTATCTCTACCGCGCCGCTAAATTAGATGGGGCAAACACCTGGCAGCAATTCGTCCATGTTACCTTCGTCGGACTTAAAACCCCGCTGGTTATCTCAGCTGTTTTACAAAGCATTTGGGCATTGAAAGTATTTGACCTGATCTATGTCCTGACGAAAGGCAGTCCGGCGGATAGTACAGTGCTCCTAAACTATCTTGCCTGGCGGGAAACCTTCAGCAATCTTGATATTGGATACGGCGCTGCTATTGCCAATATTCTGTTCTGTATGATGTTTTTATTAGCCCTGGCATATATTCGCATATTACGTCCAAGGCAAACGCGAAGGGGGGAGTGATGTTTTATTTCAAACGCGCTATTGGTTCATTATTCATACGGTTGTGCCTGTTCGTCTTTGTGGGTGTTTGTCTGGCACCAGTGTTATGGGGATTGGTCACCAGTTGCCTGCCCCAATCAGCGCTAACTTCTAAGGTGCCGGATTTTAACTTGCGCAATTTCACGCTCGAGAATTATGTGTTAGTTCTCGATAGTAGCCGCGGCCTGTTCTTGGGGCTCAAGAACTCTTTCCTGGTTGCACTGTTTACCAGCATTGTTGCACTCACATTTGGCTCAGCGGCGGGATACGCGCTAGCAAGATTGAATGTCCCTAAAAGCAACACGATTTTGATGATGATCCTCGCTACGCAAATGTTTCCCGGAATAGTTATCGCCATACCTCTGTTCCTGGCAATGACCCAATTCAATCTGATTGATACGCATGTTGGATTAATCATTGTGTATCTTTCGTTTATCCTGCCTATTGTAGTTTGGATTCAAAAAGGATTTTTCGAAAGTATCCCCATGGATCTGGAAAAATCCGCCGCGGTAGATGGCGCTTCTCCGTTGCAAACCTTTCAATATATTGTTTTACCAGTTTCCCTGCCGACACTTTTTGCGACAGGTGTATTTGCTTTTATTGAAAGCTGGAATGAATTTTTCTTTGCCATTATTATGACGCGCGTCAATGTTAAAGTATCCTCGATAGCAATTGCAGAATTTTCCGGGCAATATCAAACGTTGTATGGGCAAATGCTAGCTTCCGCAGTGCTGGCAAGTCTGCCTATCGTTGTGCTGGCTATTCTATTCAGGAAATTTATTTTAGAAGGTTTTGTAGAAGGAGCAGTAAAAGCATAATGGCTACCCTAGAACTCCTTAACGTTAAAAAACAATTTGGGTCTGTAACCGCAGTAGAAAATTTCTCTTTATTCGTTAACGATGGAGAGTTTGTGACTCTGCTCGGTCCTTCGGGTTGTGGCAAGACGACTTTGCTCAATATCATCGCCGGGCTGGAAGAAATGACCTCCGGAGAGGTGCGGATGAACCAGCGAGTTGTTAACCATCTCAGCCCATTCGAACGAAACGTGGCTATGGTCTTCCAGAACTATGCCCTCTACCCTCATATGACCGTGGCAGAAAATATTGGTTTTTCCCTGAAATTACGCAAACGCCCCCGGCAAGAGATCATGGAAAGGGTAGCCCAGGTTGCCAGGATGCTGGAACTGGAACAACTGTTAGACCGGCTTCCCCGCGAACTATCCGGCGGTCAACAGCAGCGCGTTGCCATCGGCAGAGCTGTAATCCGCCAGCCAGATATTTTCCTTTTTGATGAACCGTTTTCCAATCTTGATGCTGCGTTGAGAATAAAAACGCGCGGAGAGGTGAAGTTGTTACATCAAAAGCTGGGGGTTACATCCATTTTTGTGACCCATGACCAGGAAGAAGCACTCTCCCTCTCCGATAAAATTGCGGTAATGCGCCAAGGCCACCTAGAACAATTTGGCACCCCGGAAGAAATATATTCAAAACCCGCTTCCAAATACGTAGCTCGATTCATCGGCAGCCCACAAATGGATATTTTTGAAGGTCAGTTCGAATACTCCAACAATCGTTATGTCTATCGCATTGGCTCCATTGCATTAGTCCTGCCACATTCCATCACCATACCCAATAAGCCAATAGATATGGGAATCCGATCTGAATTTGTAAAAATTGGCGAAACGGGTTTCCCTGCCACCGTGCATCTGGTTCAACCTGTTGGTCCATTTACCTATATCACTGTTTATTGGGAGGGGGGAAGCGCTACTGCGAGGGTAAATGGAATCTCTCATCTGAAACCGGGCGAAGTGGTGCAGGTCGAATTTGCAAGCGAGGCGTTGCTGTTTTTTGATCGAGATAGTGAAAAAAGAATAGACCTTTGGTAACAAGAGTTCTTGACAGTTATCTTAATTTCTTTATAATATGTATATACATTTATACAAGTATTTTCACTGCTATGTTAAACCAGAGTCCCTTGCCGAAACACTATCAACTGAGCCAACTATTGCGCCAACAGATCTTGAACGGTGAATTTCCGCCGGGATCAAAGATACCGGGTGAATACCAGCTTTGCCAGCAAT
>DAOTVW010000191.1:0-7003 GCA_034436035.1 Anaerolineales bacterium | reverse complement strand
CTGGTCGAGATGCCACAAGGGCAATCCAATTTCCTTTCATGACCATTTCTTCGTTTTGGTTTAATACCTTTACTGCGATAGTTATCGAACCACCGCCCAATCTCGCCAATGGCTTGGTTTCGATCACCTCTAATTCAACATGGATGGTATCACCGATAAAAATTGGTTTCGTGAATTTCCACTGATCTATTTCCCTAAATGCAAGAACTGTGCCCTCAAGTAAGCCGGTGCGCATGACCAATCCAGTCGCGATCGATAAACCAAGCACCCCATGGGCAATTCGTTGTCCATAAACGGTGTTTTTGCTAAATTCAGCATCAGTATGAATTTGATTGAAATCGCCAGAAAGACCAGCAAATGTGACGATATCATGTTCTGTTACCGTACGTCCAACGCTGACGAATTTTTTTCCAATCTCAAATTCTTCAAAATATAAACCTCTTGAGCGAATTGTGTTTTCCACGTTTGCTCTCCTTTTCCTTGTATTCTAGCATAGGTTCACGATTGTGTCTTTGTGTTACAACCCAACTAGATTTGAATGGTTACGCCAGTAAAAAATTAATTATGGAAAAAAATCACCAACAACAAAACAAGGATATATAAGGAACTATCGGGTTGTATTGAACATGGATAGATGAAAATATAGTTCGTCATAAAATAAAATTGCCTCTAAAACTTCCCCAGTTTCCAAATCAATTTTAAATTTGGGTAAATTGAGTGTACCAATCTGGCGTAAATACGGTAAAATAAAAAATAATAAACAAACATTTACCCCTAATTACTCATGCATTATCTTGGTATTGTTGTTCTACAGAGTCAAGACGAAAAAAAGACAACCCTAGCCTTACAAAAAGCAGGCATAGATGTAGAAGGTATTGCCACGGTTGGGGGGTTGTTGTCACAAAAGAATTCCACGCTATTATTAAACCTTGAGGAACATCAGCTTGAAGGGATGATCCAGATCATCAAAAAGGAATGCCGACAACGAACAGAATATATAACCACTCCTTTAGAAAGCGCACCACTACCCATCCCGATTTCGACACCGATCACCATTGGGGGAGCGACGGTTTTTTTGCTGCCCATTGATACCTATGAGGAGTATTAATTATGAAACTCATCATTGCTATTATTAGAGATATTGATAATGATTCAGTCTGCCAGGCATTAATTGCAGAGGATTTTCGAGTAACCCAGATAGCATCGACAGGTGGATTCCTGCGCAAAGGGTCAACGACGTTGATGATCGGAGTAGCTGATGATAAAGTCGAGCAAGCGTTAAAAATTATTCGCGAGAATACCACAAACCCTGAAGAGAGCGCTATTCGGCGAGCAACCATTTTTGTGTTAAATGTTGCTCAATTTATCCAAGTGTAATGATCATTCTTCGTGAAATTCTTCCACTTGATAGGTAAAAACATCCAACATCGTCTTTCGCCAAAGATGCGGATCGACCATCATCTTCATGCAAAGATGATCTAAAAATTCCTCGGGGGAAGGTATCTTTTCCCAAACCTGCGGCAAAAACGTTGCGCGGCGACCTCGCCATTGCAAAACAACACCATCAATACCTGGCCGAATACGTTTTGCTAATTCTAATGGATGATGGTATTCCAAACGTTCTGGTTTGGTCAAACGTGAAATTTCTATTTTTACTCGCGGGAGTTCTTCAGCGGTCAAGGGAGGAAAGCGATAGTCCTGGAGTGCTGCAGCCAATGCATGTTCACGCACGTCATCTACTAAAGGTTGATATGCTTCCAGCGCACCGATACAGCCGCGTAATTGTCCATCAATTGTTAAAGTTACAAATGTCGCGCCTGGTTCAAGAAGCCTCTTAGATGGAGGAGGCAATGTCTCCCGCGCTGGAATTCCGAAATAGTCTTCCAATGCCCGTCGTGCTACTTTGAGAAGATATTGTTTTTCAGCTTCTGTTAAATAAACATCATCCATTTCTTCCTCGATCACTTAGGATTAAAATAATCATACCCATTATCCCTATCAACGTCAAGCAGAAGGAAAAACAAGATTATTTTCTTCCTGTTCAAAGCGAATAAAATAGGATAAAATATAAGCCAAGCCACGCAAAGCGTGGCTTACTTTCCGCTTTTAGCCATTTATGTGGTCTAAAGGCAATCCCGTGGAAAGGAGGCATCTATGCGTAAATACGAACTCGTTATGGTTGCTCGGCCTGATTTGGACGAAAGCGCGCTTTCCGAAGTAGTCAATAAAGTGACAAACTGGATTAGCGAGAGTGGCGGACAAATTGAAAAGGTCGATCAATGGGGAAAGCGTAAACTGGCGTATCCAATTAACAAGCAAACAGAAGGATTGTATGTGCAAGTCAACCTGAACATTCCTCCTGGATTTGCTCCGCAATTGGAACGAAATTTACGTTATCTGGAACCGGTGATGCGCTTTTCGATTATACAAGTTTGATTAATGGAACTGTCTCACAAGTAATTAACGGTTCATTGCGGAGGAAATGATGACCCGAGGCTTGAATAAAGTATTGTTAATCGGCCGTTTAGGGCGTGATCCAGAAATGCGTTATACACCTTCTGGTAAACCCGTAACCACCTTTAGCATCGCCACCAGCCGCTCCTGGAACACTGCCGATGGAGACAAACACTCCGAAACAGAATGGTTCAACATCGTAGCCTGGGGCAGTTTAGCGGAAATTTGCAAACAGTTTCTAACCAAGAATCGTTTAGTTTACATTGAGGGACGACTTCAAACCCGTCATTGGGAAGATAATGACGGAAATAAAAGGACTTCGACTGAGATTGTTGCCAACGAAATGATTATGCTTGATGAGAAAAAAGATGGTAACAATGGTCAGGTAGAAGTAGAAGAAATGACTGAGGATGAATATCCATTTTAGAAATACTATCACACAGGAGTAATAAGTTGTGAATACGGATCAAGGAAATGAAGAAGTTCAGCAAACTGGGCGGCGTTATTACACCCAACCGCGTGTTTGCTTGTTTTGCACCGATCACAATGCAGTGATCGACTACAAGCGAGTTGACATCCTGCGCCGTTTTGTGAGCGAGGATGGAAAGATTCGTCCGCGCCGTCAAACTGGCACTTGCGCTCGTCATCAACGCGAATTAGCCAAAGCGATTAAAAGAGCTCGTCATCTAGCATTGCTGCAGTTTACTGGCGAAATGCTCGATTGATGATTATTGTCTTCACTAACCTGCGGGTTTGAACTTTATCTCTGGATAGTTCATGATCCGCAGGTTAATTCTGCTTTTTGAGGGTCATTATGGCAAGAAATCCAAAATTATCTCTACAAAGTAAAAAACATTTAGCACGTCTCGAACGGGAAAAACGTACCAGCCGTATTGTTCTGATCGGGAGCATTATTGCAATCACATTGGTAGTTTTAGTGGTCGGTTATGGTATTTTAGACCAAACATATTTAAGCAAAATTCGTCCGGTAGCAGTAGTGAACGGTCAAAAAATCTCCACCAAAGATTGGCAGGGATTGGTGCGTTATACCCGCCAGCGGATGATAAATCAAGCAGCCAATATCATCCAAAATTATCAACTTATATCCCAAATTTATGGCACGGAAAGTGGTTATACTGCATATTACGCAGCTCAACTCCAGCAAATTGAACAACAACTCAGCCCTACAGTTGTTGGTGAACAAGTTCTGAATCAAATGATTGATAATGCGCTATTGGAACAGGAAGCAAAAAAGCGCAATATCACCGTCAGTGATGCAGAAATTGATCAAAAAATTCAGGAGGCATTCCAATTCTTCCCGAACGGGACGCCAACAACCCAACCGACTATTGAACCCAAAGCAACCTCCACTCTTTCTCCAACACAATATGCTTTGGTTTCCCCCACACCAACAACTACCGCTACTCCTTTGCCCACCGCAACTGCAACACAATCTCTCTCTGCAACCCTGCAAGCATCTCCTACAACAGTTATAGAAACTGCAACCGCAACACCGACTGAGTCACCGACTGAAGGTCCAACCGCGACTGCTACCGCTTACACAAAGGAAGCTTTCCAAAAAGACTATCAGAATTTACTGAAAAGTTACCAGGATCAAATCCAATTTTCTGAACAAGAGTTACGGAAGATCGTCTACAACCAAATCCTTTATGAAAAAATGCAGCAAGCGATTGCAGAGGAATTGAAGCTAACCCCCGAACAAGATATGGTATGGGCACGGCATATCTTAGTCAAAGATGAAACCACAGCTAAGGAAGTGTTAGCAAAACTTAATAATGGGGAAGATTGGACGAAACTAGCCGCAGAATATTCAATCGACAACAGCAACAAGGACAATGGCGGCGATTTAGGATGGTTTTATCATGGAATGATGGTAAAGGAATTTGAAGATGCTGCTTTCAACCTGAAAATTGGTGAAATCAGTCAACCAGTTAAAACCCAATATGGTTACCACATAATTCAGGTCTTAGGGCATGAACTGCGCACACTTTCACAAAGTGAATTTGAACAATTGAAAGCCAATAAATTCCAAGAATGGCTATCGGAAATTCATAGCAAGGCAACCATCACCATTGATGATACCTGGAAAAATCGGGTACCCACTACTCCAACCATTCCAACTGATCTACAACAAGCCATGGACGAAATCGTTCAGCTTGCCCAACAGCAACAACAAACTGTTCCACAGGTACAGGAGACACCCCAACCTACCCCTTAAAGAAATATCATTGAATTACTTTGAAGGGTTGCTTATTTTCAAGCAACCCTTTTTATTCATTCTCTTGGATAACCTGATCAATTTCATCTAATCGCAGGCTAATTACCTGACTGGTTGAATCTCTTCCCATGGTTACTCCATAAACGACATCTGCAACTTGTACCGTGTTTCGATTATGGGTAACAATGATGAATTGAGTATTCTCGCTAAGCTCTTCTAATAAGTCCCGAAAACGACCGACATTCGCTTCATCGAGCATCGCATCCACTTCATCTAATACACAAAATGGTGTTGGGGATATTTTCAACAAAGCGAAGATTAATGCGACCGCAGTCAAACTACGTTCACCACCAGATAATAAGGAAAGCCCTTGGGTTCTCTTTCCTGGTAACCTAGCTTCAATTTCAATTCCTGCTTGCGTTAAATCATCGCTGTCCGTTAGGATCAATCGAGCATTGCCACCCGAAAATAGACGGCTAAAAATCAATTTGAACTCTTCGGCAACTAATTCAAAAGTGGTTTTGAAATCATGTTGCATGGTTAGATCAAGCTCATTGATAATTTGGCGAATGTCATCCTCTGCTTTTTCGAGGTCCGCGATCTGCTCCAATAGGAACTGATAACGTTCTTTTACCTCGTCGTACTCCAATTTCGCCTCTTGATTAATAGGACCAAATCGTTTAAGTTGAGATCGATAACGCTTGATATTTTCTTCCAAATCTTCGCTTATTTCGGTTACAACGGGTAACTTCTCCACCATCCCTTCAATGGGTAATGGAGTCGGGCCAGTGATCGTCTCATCATATTCAAATGCAACTAACCCAAAATCTTCCTCTATCCTCTTCCGTAAGGTCTCGAAACGTTCTTGTTGTCGAGTGAGTAAAATACGGGCTTGGGCGAATTTTTGTTCGAGTTGGATCAGATTAGCCTGTAAACGATGTATCTCTGAGTTATTCTTTTCTACCACGCTCGATTGTTCTGATACGGAATCTTCGAGTGGCTGCATGCGATTTTGTATATCCAGTTTCAGCTTTTCAAATCCATCTTTTTCATTCTGGTTTTTTATTATTTCTTCCTCTGCGCCAGATATCAAATCTCTTGTATCTTTTTCCCGTTGGATAAGTGTATCAATTGAATTTTGCAGCCGCTTTAATTGTTCACGCTTATCCGCATAGCGGCGGTGGCTATCTGCTATCGTTTTTTGAGCGGTTTTAACATATATATCCCACTGATTTATTTCACTTATCAAAGCATCTAAAGAGATTAAACTCAATCCTTCCTTTTTTTGTTTTATTGTTGAGTCGAGTTCCTCAAGTGAATGCAAGGCATCATCCAATTGATTGTGCATCGTTTCTTGGGTAGCAAGCAATTGCCGCAATTCTTCTTGTTCTTTTTGGTTGGTTCTCATTAACCAATCTTTCCGAGAGCGGCTTTGTTCAAGATTGATATCCAGGTCTCTTGACCGCTTTTCCAAACCATCTATTTGTTGCTGCAAAAGCCTTAATTCACTTTGGATTTGCTCTTGGGTTTTGCTATTCGCTTCAAGCTGATGTTTTACTCTAAGTAAATTTTGATTAATTTCATTAAGTTGCTTATCAAGCTCATTGATTTGTCGGAGCAGCTCAGATTTCTGTCGTGGGCGACGCAGCTTCCCAACTTCAATATTTCCAGCATTAATTATTACGCCATTCGGATAATATATTTCACCAGACAAGGTAACAAAAGTAATGTTATTGGTAACTATGGGTTGGATTTGTTTCACAACGCTGCGGTCTTTGACTAATAACACATTATTGAACAAAGCACGAATTGCATCTTGAAAAGGAGCTTCGGCTGTTATTAATTCATCTAGCCAGCTTATCACACCCTCTTGTTTGATCAATTCACTCCGCTGGACACGCGACAGATTATCAGGATTCACCCAAGGAAATAAAATACCCCGTAATTTTTCTTGATTAAGAATATCAATGATCGCATTGATCGAGGCATCGTTTTCCACTAAAATCGTATCGGTATATTCCCCTAAAATAGCAGCAACGGGGATTTCATATTCCACGGGTATAAATAGTTTTGTACCCAATACACCTAATACCCGAAATTTATGGGAATTTTCCGTAAGATAACGGGCTGCCTGATTATAGTCCGTAAGGCTATTATCGCTTTGCTCGAGAATCTCATACTGTGTTTTGGACTGTAATAATCTGGTCTCTACCTTAGTAAGTTGTTCTTGTAAATTGTTTTTTTGAACAATAAGTTCTTTTTCTATTTGCAGTACATCATTCAACTTATGTTGTTGAGTTTGAAATTGGC
>DAOTVW010000190.1:0-6204 GCA_034436035.1 Anaerolineales bacterium | reverse complement strand
AGACAAAGCTTAATCCAAAGGATAGTAACAAAATGATGCAGATACTGCGCATATTGAATAATTTCACAACGTTTCTCTCAATCTACGAATAAAAAATTTTATACAATGTTTTTTCCTCTTCCATTGCCGCCTGTTGGCGGTATAGACCAATCTATCGTTGATTGGCTTTAGGTAGGATCTGGTTGCGCTATCAACTCATCCGCCAGCTGTCATTGCGAGGGAGCGCCCGCCGCGACCGAAGCTATCTCCACGTTTGTGAGTGAGACTGCTTCGCTGCGCTCGCAGTGACAATTTCCTAACTGTCATTGCGAGGGAGCGCCTGCTGCGACCGAAGCAATCTCCGGCGAGGGCGTTCTTTGCCCGAAGCAATCTCCTGTTGAATGGAAAAAAACATGTTTTCAGGAGACTGCTTAACTCGCAAAAAGCTCGCTCGCAGTGACACCACTGTTTTAAATAGCTGACTGAATAGATACATCCTTTTTTATTTAGTATAGCATGAAGTATGCCATCCTACACATTATCGAAACGCCAAATTTGCCAATGACCATTGATAAACAGTCATCACTCCCAATTCGTAACCGCCATTCCAACGTGTATCCGCTTGATGAAGAATAATTTGACCAGCGGTTAACCGAGGATACCAGCCAGGAAAACAGACCAGTAGTTCCACGTTTTGATGATCCATGTATTCCGCTAAGCGTTCTTCGTTACGGATAATAGGTATAACATTTGGATCAATCAACCCAGCCAAATCCACCAAATCATGGTTGCCAAAATACCCCATCGCGCCAATATCATGCACGGCAATTTTACTCGATGGAGGAATAGTGGTGTTAACCCATACTGCGGTATCAACCATCTGACTTTCAACAAAGGCGACATCTTTGGCATACGCCATTGCCCCTAAACCATAAAATATAATCCCGGTCAAAACAAACGCCCATTGCCAGGCTGTACTCAGTGCCCAAAACCGTTTGGAGGGATTTTGATACCTTGTCCACCATAAAATTACGCCCTCCAAACCCAGCAAAATGTTTACAGCCAAGACGGGTTGGATGTATCTCCCATGTTGATAGGTTACCGGCAATCTCAGCGCATAGACGCCTATATAAAGAGAAACCCAAATAAAGAACGAGATTGTGATAGCGTCAAAATCCATTACTGCCCGTAAACACCGATAGAGATAAGCGGGTAAAAGGAGAATACTAACCCCTACCCAGGTCAGTTTAAATAAGTCAAAGAACCTTTGCCATAACGGGCGGGCTAGCAAAGATACGTATTCCGCTTGTTTGGCATAAAAGGTGGTCGGCAACCAATTCCCGCTGGTTTCGTGATTGAACAATGCATACGCAGCGAGCAAGGACATCAAGACTATTGTCATACCCATCCCAGACAGGATTACAGCAGAAAAGATTTTCTTTTTCTCAGTCTGCTGATAGGATGTGAAAATAATCTTGACGAAAATCGGTATAGCCAGCGAGATTAAATCGGGGCGAACCCAGACACAGACCCCTAAAAACAATCCATAGCGCCACCCTTGGTCAAGGTCTCTCTTCAACCAATAGAAAAGAAAAGTAACCAAAAAGATGCTGAGCATCGTTTCCATGCCGCTCAAGGCTGCCCAAACAAAATGCCATTCGAAGAAGAATAGATAAGGCAGCCAACGGAAATGTCTCGTAAGAGAGGCTTTATTTAAGGACAACCGAATCAAGTGAACAGTTCCAATCAGCAATCCACCACCCAGCAGACTACTCCACAATACGGGAGAAATATGGAGGTAATATCCCAGGCTAATCAATAGTGTCCAGAGCGGTGCAGTGGATCCCCCGGATGTCTTTCCCGGTATAAAAGTCCATCCTAAACCGTGAGCAAAATTGCGCGCATACGTTTGGTGAATCCAAGCATCATCTAACGGATAACCAACACGATAGTACTTGGCGCTGACGAGCACATAAATACCAAGAGAAAAAATGGCTGTCAGCAAATAGACTAGCCAAAATCTATGGCGAAGTAACGGAATATATCTGCCAATCTTTCCCATACTGCACCAGTTTGAAGTTCGCAAAATCACGGGGGGAATTATAGAATTGATCCAATTCTGCCGGATGGTTTGGTTCCAGAATGAGCCAATTCGCATGGTACGTTCGCGCAGCGAGCTGCACTGCTTCAATGCCACCCACTGGGATCGCAATGGCATTAACATGACATGCTAAATAAAAACCCACCGGGTTATTTACCATGACCGTCGGAAAATCATTTGGGCCTTGCTTTATAATGGCGCACCATTGCGAATAAGTTTGTTCACCCTCATTCCACACAGGATGTTTCCAATCCGCTCCGATCACTCTTGGATAGGTAACCGTCATGGTGAGGAGGAAGGCAAAGATCGTACTCGCAATTAAAAAAAACCGTAATGCCTGATTTTTATCCCAACCACGATGTTGATTTCCCCAATTAACGAACTGAACGAAACCCACTCCTCCCATCATCCAAAAAAAGGGTTGAAATGCCGCTGAGGCATGAAAAAAACCGCCTCGATATCCAGCATAGGGAAAGATAAAACTCATCAGGAGCAGGAATGCCAGCCAGGATAAGCCAATCACTTTACCGATCGGTTTTGAGCGCCATTGCCACGCTCCGATGACAAGCAGTCCAAACCAGAAAATTTCCGTATTGACTGCGAGAAAAGAGAGGCAGTTTTGTCCTAAAGCATAAAAACGGTCGCGGAGGTTTTGGAAAATCCCATTTTGCCACCAATAGAAGAAGTTCAACCGGTCTGGTGGATAAGAAAATAAATCATCATAATTTCTGAGCCACAAGGCGCGGGTATTTCCGGGTGGGAAAATGTGTTGAAATATTAATTCATTTCGCCAATACCAACCACCCATTATCAAGAGATATCCGATTATTGCCAGGCCAACCCAAAGGATATATTGTTTCACAGAAAGGCGCTCTCGAAACCAGTGCCACAGACCAAGAACAATTAACAAAGCCAACCAAACCATACCATCTGCGCGGGAAAGATGTAATAACCCGCTGAAAATGCCTGCCAGGAGAAACCAATATCCTTTTTGACGGATCGCTTTATCTGTAACGAATATCCACCCTGTACCAAGCAGCATCGAGAGAACGAACGAATCCGTTGTTGCCAGGTAAGGGGTGTAAAACCCCGCAAATAACGCCATTAATCCTGCAAAGCGAGCGCTGAACACTTCTTTTGTCATCCCCCAACTCAAGGCATAGGTGAAGGGTGGGATAAACGTAGCGAGAAGTAGAAAAGGCAGCCTTCCCCAAAACCAGCTGCTCTGATGTCCGATCACCATACCTAAATACGCCAGCAAAGTGGGCAACGGCATCCAATAAAGATGAGAAGGGGTTGGTATTTGAGCGGGTTGATTGAGATAATTCCATAGAAACGGTTCTGTGAACCCCCGCCCCATAAAGATATTTTGGGCGGTGGCAAAATAATACTCAGCATCCATATAACCTGGATTTAACTGAAAGGCTGCCACAAGCGTGTTTACCGTTACAGCCCCTAACCAAAGCCAGAAAATATCCCTGCGTTTCATGGAGGAAGTTGGTATAACAAATAAGATTGACCGAAGTTTTCTAGCAATTTTAGATTACCCAGCATCTCATCCAACAAATGCCATTGTTCTTTTGAGTAACGGCCATCCTCTTGTTTTACAAAATTTACTCCGTCCTGATAAACCAACACATACCCATATCCTTGCCTTTCTAAGTCCATGATGATAGTCTGGATATTTACAAGTTTTGTGCCATCGGTATAACTGCGCAGATACCATTCGTCCAAAATCTCATCGGAATCACAATATGGCAGGCAATAATAATCACGCGGCTCAAAAAGGAGCAAAACTGGTTTCGATGGTTTTCGCTCTCGTATCTTTTCCATAGCGACAGCATACCAGCCGAGATTATTTTCTAAATAAGCGTCCTTGGAGGTGATCCCTAAAAGATAGTTTAGACTACCCCGAGTGATGGTCAGCGTTAGCAATTGGAAGGTATTCAACGCGAAAACCAACAAAATCACCCCATCGAGAATGAAAATCAAATTCAGTGGTTTTTTTTCTAATCTAGAGATATTTTCGTATCCGCATGCGCCCAAAACGGTTAGAGCTGGGAACAAGCCCCAATAAAAACGAGTCTGGATCATCAATCCCGAAACTCGTGAGCCGAACCCCCATATAAGCCAAAGTATGACCGCGATTATGGTCATTATTTGTATTTGAGTTTTCTTTTCGTTGGATTGGGAGCGATACCCTAACCAGGCAAATGGAGATAACAAGAGGAATAATGGGCCAATGGAAGCGGAAAAACCCGCTTTTCCCTCTACACCTAACATCGTAGCAGTCCAGGGTAACAACCAGCTCATCCACCCCTTTCCCCAGAGAGGTTGAAGGGTATAAAATTGCAGCCGTAAAGGTGTCATAGGACCGGCAGGAAATAACAAGGGATAAAATGGCTGCCCGGTCGCCAAAATATTTTTGATCCACCATGGCAGGGTTACCGCCAAAATAACCAGCCCAAGAGTCAATTCGGCGTGCAGCAATTGCCCAATAGATCTCTTTGTAGATTTCCGAAAAATGATATCGGCTGCCGTGCCATTGCCTAACCCGCCCCGCAGCCATACCCAAAACAAAGCCACACCTATCGCTATGCTGAGCACTCCAGCGGTATACTTCGTCCCCAAGGCAAAGCCGCAATATAACCCCAATTGAACAATCTTTTCTTGGTCAGGTTGGAACATAAAACTCACCAGGGTTTGCAGCGCTAAAGCTCCCCAGAAAAAAGTCAACCAATCAATATAACCCCAACTAAATGAATCGAGAAAACTAAAACCGGTCAAGGGGATGATAATCACCAGCCATTTCAGCCGGCTTTCTTTCCATGATGGAACTATCTCTACCGTTGCCAGTAAGGCAAATAAAGCGAAAAACCAACCAAGGATTGTTGCAGCACTTTCTCCGCCAATAGACATGAGAAACAAGTATATTGTTTCTCCGGTTTGCGGCATCCCCCAACGATCATTTTGAGCAATATATGAAAATTTCCCAAACCAAAGATACCATTTGGGTAATTCTAAATGATATAACAACGCATCATATTTTATCGGCGGCGCGGCGGCTGTTATCCATGTAAGGAGAATGTCCAAAAGAATGAGATAAAAAATCATCCATTCCCAGCCAGAAATGGGATGGAATTGTGTCAGAGTTTTCCATAAATCTTTTAGCCATTGTTTACTTTCACGAAAAACCAATGGGATAAGCAGGATGAATAGTAGTATGGAAATCCATAGACGAACTCCTATAATGGCACTAACGATCAAGAAGAGGATGCTGAAACCTCCCAAACCCACTCCAAGTTGCTGAGTGATGGAAGGATTACTAACAGGAAAAAAAGAAGCATAAATTTTTCTTCCTAATCCTGCGGAGAGAATAATAAAAATTCCAGCAATAATTGTCTGGAACAAAGCACTGCCGATAATGATTATTTGGGTGAGAGTGAGGGGTTTATTAGAACGGTAATAACCGATTAATAATAGAATAGTATAAATAATGATTAAGAAACTAATGATATATTTTGTATATCGAATATCAATTTGGTTTATTCTGTAAGTTTTATACATTTTATTTTCATATTTTCAGAAAAAATAAACATAAGTAAAATTACAGCCCATAATAGAGGAAAACCAACTACTGCTATTTTCCATTTTAATAATCCCGGAATAAATATTAATATCCAAGGCGAAATAATAGTCAGACCAATCATAAAGTATTGTAATCGTGTAAATTTTCTTTTTTCAGTAAGAATTAATATTCCTAAAAATAAATCATATATCCATCGCATGGGTGTCAAAGCAATTCCCATAAGAATAATCGCTGAAAACCAATAATCATGTTCTCTATTTGCCAAGGAATATAAAAATGAAATGATTCCAATTACAATGAAAATACTAGCATAAAAATAATTATATGGTTTCGGTAATATTGAAAAACTCCATAAAGTTGTCATACCACCTTTAATACTAATTATGTTAATATAATTAGCAATCCAATTTCCAATCATTAAAAAACTTATTCCCAGTAATAATAAAATACAAGTTAAAAATGATATAAGAAATTTCCAATTTCTATTTATTAAAACCCATAATAAAATTCCTAATATTGGTATTATGATTACTGT
>DAOTVW010000189.1:0-3557 GCA_034436035.1 Anaerolineales bacterium | reverse complement strand
GGAACTACAACGTTGACGGATAGCGCTGGCGGATTCACTAACACGATGCTTGGAAATGTGATCAACATCGCAGGGCAAGGATTCTACTGCATCGTTGGGTATACCGATACAAACAACGTGACAGTAGATCGTGCACTCGGTACGTTTTCTGGTGCATCGGGTAAAGTTGGTGGTGCGTTGGCTACGCCTGGTAGGATTGATTCTAACAATGCGGTAACTAACGGAAACACTATCCATATCAAAGCCGCTACGTATACAATCACTTCTACATCGAGTGGTGTGAGTGGAGGAAAGATTTATTATGACACTGCCGTCGTAGTTGAAGGCTATGGAAGCACGCGTTGGGATCTTGGCACTAGACCATTAATCACCGTGCAAAGTGGCATCACGAGCATTCGTTTGCTAGAGATCTACAACGGACTTGCCATGAATTTCACGATTGATTGCGCTTCACAATCTGGAACTATTGGCTTTTTTACTGGCGCTAATGGTGGATTGCGATATGCCGAGGTAAGAAATTGTGGGTCGTATGGGATTGTTGGTGGTGGCAGTGGAATCTTCCAATACATTGAATCACACCATAATGGTGGGTACGGAGCTGGTGGCATTCAGAACTGCTATTACTGTTACTTCCATCACAACACCTCTCATGGGTTACAAACAAATGGTGGCACAAATAGTGGCAATTTCAGCCACGTGATCTCAGCGTTCAATGGAGGGTATGGGATCTATACATCATATGGCAATCAAATTCGCGATTCCATAATGTATGGAAACACTAACTCAGGCTTGTTTGCACAAGAGAGCTACGGCCAAATCTGGGTCAACAACATAAGTTATGGAAATGGAGGCTACGGTTTTCAAGTATCGAATAGTACCAACGATTGGGTCTACGCCAACAACAACGCCGTTGGGAATAACACGAGTGGGGATTGGTATGATCCAGCCAATCGGATTAGAATGAATGTTAACCCAACAACTCTTACAGCAAACCCATTCGTGAGTCCAAGTGCTGGAGACTTTAGCCTGAACTCCACAACGGGAGGTGGGGCATTGCTACGCGACGCTGGTTATCCACAATGGTTTGACGCTGCAAAAACTACAACTCCAACACGTAAAGACGTTGGTGCCGTTGATAAGTATCAATATACCGGTGGAGGCGTAACGTTAGCTGGCGGTGCTTATGTTCAGTAAATATTTAGTTTGTTTCATCGTAACCTCCGTGGCGCTTGCACAAACTGGGGTGCAATATACTTGGGATCAAACTGGGCTAACCAGCTTCTCATGGAATGGGATAGATCTATTGTACCACGGCGGTCAACAAATAGTGATATTCAACGTCACACTTGGTGGGGTAAAATACGATAACCCATCTTGGACGAAAACAACTACGGCTTCTGGGCTACGCTGGACAACGACTACCCCAAACATTTCATTTGAGCTAACCTTCTCTGGGCAAGGAACCGATACTTTTACCATTGGATTCTGTGCTACTAACAATGATAGTCGTGGGAAGTTAACATGGATTGGATTCGACCGATTTGCGTGGCTGAATTTCCCAAGTGATTCTACACTAACGCAAGGCCCAAATGTGCACTACGCCTACGGCGGCATATGGGCTGGATATTACTCATGGTCCAATGGAGTGGCGGTGTTTTACAAGGACGCTAACTTCAAGAAAATGTGGCTACCAGCGGTAACATCCAGTCCCTCAACTAAAGTAGGGTTGTTCCTCACCTCTAACTATCCTTGGTTGAAGCCAAACAGTTATTTCACTGGTGTCGATTATGGAGCTACCGAGTGCGACAACCTCAAAATTCGATTTGGTCCGGCTGGTACGAGTGTTCAAAACTTGATACCAGAGGCATACAACGCATGGTACCAATCGTTCCCACAAACGTTGATTTGGCCTGATCGTAGACCGTTTGTGATGTTCATGATGTCCGATTGCACCAAGACTTCTACCAATCCGCGCGGTTATTGCACGGGAAACTATCAAAACCCTGATTTTATTGGGTCGGGATACAACGACACCCGCGCCGCTTTCCTAAATTGGATTGATTCATCGGTCGCACTTCAAGTATCGAAATACACAACGTACAAACCTCAGGCAATTATCTTCTGGGATATTGAGGGTCAAGAATTCCCTCAGGTATTCACTTACGTGGGTCACCCGGGTGATACGGATTATGGATCTCGTTTGTCTTACCTCTCGCCAGAGATGGAGAGGACAGACGCAAATGGCGAACCGATGGTCGACGCCATCATGCGCATCGTACGCAAATACGGTATTGAGCCTGGACTCTGTCTAAGGCCTGGTAGGCATGTTGTCGCGCAAACTGGAGCACCCACTTATGGTTGTTATTGGACGATAGACGTTTCACAATCCTACCTCACGTTGGATAGGCAGCCGTGGTCGGGTTACGGTTGTGACAAAGTCAATATCACATTTGATGACGTTAATGATCGAGTAGTTGTGACTACGCGCGATAGTCATCACCAACTTCCATTTTGGGGATATTGGAATGGTCAAGCGGTTAGGTTATGGCCGGATGATCCTAGCAAAACACTGCCTGGCGGTCTAGTGATGGGACAAGACTACTACGCTTGCAATTGGGACCTTAACAATGGATGGTTCCAGCTTTCCGCGAAACCAGATTGTTCAACCATCATTACCGATTTGAGTGGCGGAACGGGATCATCTTATGTAGCAGAGTTGTGGCGTGGACCTCAAGGAGTTTCGTCTCAATCGCTTCCATCCGATTACACCGACTTTGTCACATGGATGGCAAAGAAGATAGCTTATGCTCGATCTCGTTGGGGAATCAAATATTTCTACGTTGACTCTACGGCCCATTGCTACTCTACTTGGCCCAACGGTAGCCGATGCACGTCAGGAGGGGCCGCATACCATGATGCCTGGGAAGATTTACGGCAAATGTTTCCTGACGTATATTTGATGCCAGAGAACGGCTATGGAGGGTTTTCCCATGCTCATTTCGTTACGGCCGTTAACAACGAATGGGGAATCAACACTAATTCTTATACTCTGTACCCAGATTATTGGGTAACGGCTTATGTCGGTGGTCAGTTGATCGGCTACGCAAACAATAGAGATTGGATCAAGTGGAACATGAGGCATGGAGTGCCATACATGTTATATCGATCTGAATCCGACACGTTGTGGCAAATGCTTAACGATGATTACGCATCAACGGCTCTAGATCGTGGTTCCATCCAAGTCATTGACAATGGTCGTAAGCTATCATTCAATGGAAATCCCGGAGCGTTTAAGTATCCCTTGGTTATGAGAGTAGCGTTTCGTGCGGATCAAAACTTTGACGGTAACGAAACGACCTATTGCACGAGGAAGGAAGATACATTCTGTTATCAAAATGGAAGCAAAGTTTCCACGCTTAATTTGAGTGGCCTTGGGTACTATCGCATAGAATATAGAGATTTCCATGGTAAGTTAATTTCGGCTGGGAATGCAAAGTCGAGGTAAACGATGGCTGATTTCACACAAGCTATTGAGAAGCTACTTAAATTAGAAGGTG
>DAOTVW010000188.1:0-30367 GCA_034436035.1 Anaerolineales bacterium | reverse complement strand
ATCAAAACGAAATGATCCAACAAGAGCTAGTTTCTCCATTTGCTGATCGAATTCTCACAAATTTACTGTATCAGGGATCAACGAATCATTGCGGGCCATATAGCGCGACTACCGTAATTAACGCCTTGAAAAACCTCAATCTTAACCCCGCAACCATTGCCCAAGAATTAAATAAACCCATAAAGCGATATTTTATCCCAATACCCCGACGCATTCCTGATTCTGCAACCTTCCCTTGGGGAATGGTGGATATTTTTAATCAATTTGGGATAAAATCCCATTATCAATTCCTTACTTCATATAACCACCTGATGAATAGTTTTCAAAAAGGATTTATCCTTTTACCAATCATTGCATCCCTACGACCAGTCTGGGCTCATATCATGATCTTAATCGCTGTTCATCCCAATAAAGGCCTGGGATTTGCCAACACGCAGTTTGCTTATCCAGCCATAGACTGGATCACCGAGAAGCAATTTCGCCAGCAATGGCGGCTTTCAATGAATTGTGTGGTCGAGGTTAATCCACACTAATGCTTTTTTCATTGCCACAATCATTCTCATCGTAATCGGGTATTAGCCTCATAAAATTTCATATTTTTTCTCAGGAGGGAACATGCTGGATTTTAAATTATCTCAAGAGCAAATGATGTGGAAAGAAACCGTCCATGATTTTGTCGCCCGAGAAGTAAAACCAAAAGCCAAAGAAGTGGATGAAACCGGCCAATTTAATTGGGATGCTGTCGACAAAATGGGCAGTTTAGGCTTGTTAGGATTAAATGTCCCCGAAGAATACGGCGGTGCAGGAATGGACGCCATTTGCGCCGCCATAGCGATTGAGGAATTGGGCTGGGGGTGCGGAAGTACAGCCCTCTCTATAGCTGCGCATAATAGCTTAGGATGTATGCCATTGGTTTTGTTTGGAAGCGATACTCTCAAACAGGCTTACTTGCCCAAGGTTGCAAGCGGGAATTCTGAAACCGGGACACACCATAAACTGGCAGCGTTAGCGCTGACCGAACCTGGGGCTGGTTCAGACCTTAAGGGTGGCATTACAACCCACGCCCGGCAAGAAAAGGACGAGTGGATTATCAGCGGATCAAAGATGTGGTGTACCAATGCAAGTATTTCGGAATATATACTCACCCTGGCGCGCACTGACCCAAAGGGCGGTTCGAAATCACTAAGTTTATTCCTTGTTCCGAGCAACTCGCCTGGCATATTTATCAGCCCAACCGAGAAGAAAATGGGGTTAAAAGGATCACCAACGAATGCCATTTCCTACGAGCAGGTGCGCGTTTCTAAGGATCACCTGTTAGGCAAACCAGGGGATGGCTTAAAGCAGGCCCTCCAAACATTAGATGGGGGACGGATTGGGATAGCAGCTCTCTCGGTGGGATTAGCCCAAGCTGCTTTTGAGGAAGCGGTTCAATATGCCAAACAACGTAAAGCTTTCGGGATACCCATCGCAGAACAGGAAGCAATCCAATGGATGATTGCAGACGCAGCCACAGAAATTCAAGCTGCTAGGTTATTGGTGTATTATGCGGCCTGGGTTAAAGATGCAGAGAAGCCATATTCCAAAGAAGCTGCAATGGCAAAAATGTTTGCCAGCGAGATGGCTGAACGGGTATGTCGAAATGCAATCCAAATTCATGGCGGTTATGGGTACAGTCGTGAATACCCCGTCGAACGAATTTATCGCGATGCACGATTGATGACTATTGGAGAAGGAACGAGCGAAATCCAACGCATCGTGATCGCCCGCCAGGTTTTCGAGACGTTATAATTTTTCTACACTACGGTTTAAAAAATGAGCGTGGCGATGAACCATTCTAATTCATGAAATGGTTTGTCGCCTCGCCTTTATTATGTAGAAGTCAGAAAAAAGCTGGAAGATTCGTTTACTGACCAGCAGCAACCGCAACGTTTGTTTCCAATACCTTCCATGCATTGGGCGGCCAATAAACCACCAAGGCTTTTCCAATCACATTTTCGATCGGCACCATACCCCAACTATGCGAATCAGATGAGCGGTTACGATTATCTCCTAAGACAAAAAGGGAATCCTGTGGAACGGTCCAGGTACCGTCATAATCGGGAGCAGCCGCAATATATGGCTCAATGAGCTGTTCTCCATTGACGAATACTTTTCCACCAGTAATTTGTACGGTGTCTCCCGGTAATCCAATCACCCGTTTAATATACGGCTCTCTTTGGGGATCAGGCGGATAGTGAAAGATAATGATATCTCCCCGATGAGGTTTCCCAATTTTATACGCTAAGCGGTCCACGATGACATAATAGCCCGCCTTCAAAGTCGGTTGCATACTGATGGATTCCACTCTGATGCGCGCCGAGACGGCATTGATACCAAAATAAAGCACCAACGATAAAAGGATGGTCTCGATGATATCGATGAGAGTCTGCCGCAGCTTCTTTGGATTATCTTGAGATTCCTCTGGAGGAATTTCTGGTTGTGTTTCTACTCGAAAGTTATCCATATTCCTAATCTTTTTTCGGGATATGCGGGATGATCCAATTGATCAATGCTGAAGGTGAACGAGTCTGCATCCATAATTTCCCGGGACCGGTCACCTGAACGACTAATCCTTCCCCGCTTAGTAAAGTGGATTTCAACCCACCAACGGTACGTACTTGTACATCAATCGTCCCATCAAAAGCAACCAAATGAGATGTATCCACGATGTATTTTTCACCGGCACCCAGGTCACGTTCATAAATGGCACCATAGGAAGAGACAAGAACCTTTCCATTTCCGCTCGCTTCCAAAATGGAAATGCCTTCTGCAGAAAGAAAAGCCTTTTTGCTGATTTTCGCATTCAGTTCCACCCCAATTTCTGATGCAACATACGAACCAGCTTGAATCATAATATTGCGATTGGACAATTCAATCAAAACCATATCGCCGGGCAAATCCGGAGCCAACGTGATCTCACCGCCCTGTGCTGGAGCTTGAAAGAAATTTTGAAAAAAACTTTCGCCACCTAAGACTGAGCGCGTTAAGGACTTCAAGATTCCTCCAGCCGCTTTCGTTTCTATCGTTATGCCATCTGTCATGCTTACCATTGCACCAGCATCGGCGCGAATCCTTTCGCTCGGCGCCAATTGAACCACTGCCAATGAATAAGACGGACGGTGAATTATTTCAACATTCATGGATACCTTCCTTTTTCTATTCGTCTTTATTATATATCTTAAATAGGGTTTTTTGCTTACCAGCCTTGTAAGGTGGGAAGTTAATTTAAGCTAATGTTGATAAAGAATGCCCTTTTTCCGCGTCCTGACTTTCTTGCAGTAATTGTACTGCGTGCGGTAGGGCAGGTTTTATCACCTCAAATCCTTCCAACGCCCCTTTGGGACTGCCCGGTAAATTGACAATTAACGTCCGCTTCCGAATGCCAGCTACTGCTCTGGACAACATCGCGTGGGGAGTAACTTTTAAACTGGCAGCCCGAATCGCTTCAGCGATGCCGGGGGCTTCCTTGTCGATCACGGCAAGTGTCGCCTCAGGTGTAACATCGCGCTTGCTAAAACCAGTGCCACCGCTGGTGAGAATAACATCCACCTCATCCGCATCTGCCCAATCAGACAAGGTAGCCTTAATAATGTCTATTTCATCTTGGATGATCGTTAGTTTGACTACCTTCCAATTGTTTTGGTGTATTTTCTCAGCTAACAGTGGTCCACACGCATCCTCGCGTATCCCCTGAGCAGAACGATCTGAAATAATGATAATGCCTATTCTCATATTAACTCAAATTCTTTGCGTAAGTCAAAATGTCCATGCACTCCCAGCCGCGTTTCTCATAATACTCACGGGCTTCGACATTATCACGCGTTACGAGGAGATATACCCTTAAACATCCCTTTGCCCGTAATCGATTCTCTAACTCTTCCATTAAGGCACTGGCAATTCCTTGGCGGCGAACGTCTTGCCTGACTGCTAAATGATAGACCAAACCGCGCCTGCCATCAAATCCACCCATCACTGCGCCGACAATTTCTGACCCATTTTCGGCTACCAAGAACAAATCGGGGTCGAAATCAACCTTTTTCTTGATCTCTTCTAACGTATCCGAACGACCCAAATGGACGCCATCTCCTGCATGGCTCCACAAATCAATTACAGCCTGATAATCCTGTGGAAATTGAAAATTGCGAATACGCCAATGTTGCTCATTCATCTTCTTTGCCAACCAGTTTGCGCCAATTTCCATGAATGCCATCCTCTGTAACCCCAAAGAACCAACGATAGCCCTGGGGAGTGCGCGTTACCAAATCATATCGCTGATTACCAGCTTTCCCTTGTTTGCGAAGTAAACCGAGATTACCTTGCCAGGTGATCTTTGCCTGATTGATATCTGGCGGAATTTTTGAATATGTTGCAATTGCATATTGCCATAAACGTCGAGCAGATTTCTCGGTTACGTTCTGAACCACGTTCCCGTTGCGCAAGTCGCGCATGGTATATACCTTTTGATCGCCACGTTCTGTGACTGAAACAATTTCCACACCCGTTCTCGGCGGTGATTCCGCTTCCTCGGAGGGTTGGGGTGGGATAATAGGTAGTGCTGCTGGGCTTATTTTATCGTGGTCGGTAGCACTCTTTTTATCTTGAATCAAACCACGCTTCACCAAATTGACGATCTCGTCACGGACGGCTAAGCCAGTTTCGCCCTCAAAGCGGACATAAATTTTATTCTCATCAATCGCATATGGAGGATCAGTCCCGCGCGGAACTAAAATCCTGACGATCTTTTTTCCGCTGGTTTCGATTAAATCTATCGTACAATTGAGCGGCGGACTGATTCGTTTGGCAATTTCGCGTTCTAAAACCTGGATTGTGTGTTCGCTATCCTGAACCCCAATAATGGGTTTACGCGCATCTCGACTGATGCCAATATAAATCGTGCCTCCATTGGTATTCGCAAAAGCACAAATATCTGCCAGAATACTATTAAGACGTCCGCCACGCGATTCTAAGCTTTCATGAAAATCCTGAACGATATTTGGACCTTCTTCTTGTGCAGTACGAATAAACTCGTATATTGGCTCTTCACTAAAGCGGTGTGGACGAGTGCGGGCAAAATCATTGCTCTCAAATAATGCCAGCAGTGCTTCGAAACTCGGTTCTGGTAAGAGTACTTCTGTTGGGCGATCGCCCACCCCCAATTGTTTTTTTCTTTGGGCATCAGCAATGAGACGATGGGAATCAGACCCTTGAATGCAATGCATCCGGCGGGGATATTCTGGCTTACTCCCATTGAAAAAAGCCGCTGTTGAATTGCGACCCTTGTTGTCTAAGTCAGTTACTTCTAACGCATGCAAGTAAGGGTCTTGAGTATACGCTATTTTGGTCTGCCCACCGAGCGGAAACCCCCGCATGGCTACCCCATTGCTAGAGTTTGCATGGGCAGCAATGACGATTCCACCCGCTTCATGGATTACCCGATAAGCGGTCAGCACATCTGTCGTAGCTCCTACAGTGGCTGAGCCAGCATCGAGCTGCTCAGCAGGTATGCGTAGATTTAACAATAAATGTTCAATCTCTCGGATTGCTTTATCTGGAGAGAAAATCCCCAAAATATGGAAGCCAAAAGTGGCGGTAAATTCGAACCCGGGTAAAATCAATATTTTCTCTCGCAAGCGGCGGTATTCACTTAACCGATTTTTCTCATCGGGCAGTAAACGGTTTAATTTTTCTAATAACTCAAGTTGATGAATTTCCTCCTGCATTTTCCGATAGCCGGCCACAGTATTATGGTCCGTGAAGGAGATGATATTTAATCCGCGCATTTCAGCCCGTTGTAAAATATCCAGAAAAGTAACTTCCGGTTGTTGGAAATCACTCGATGCAGGCGTATGAATATGTAAATCCATCACATACCACGACATCATCAAATTTGTTTTCCTCTTATTCACTGGATTTACGCACTTTCTAACAATTGATTTATCTTCAATACAAGTTCATCTGGCATATATGGTTTCAATATAAATCCATCAGCACCATGCCTTTGGCATTCTTCCTCGACCGCCATTCCGGACGACATTAATATTTTGGGGTGGTCGCATGCGCTTTGTTGTTTGAGTTTCTCGACCAAATCAAAACTTGATTTCCCTTTGATCAATACATCCAGCAACACCAAATCAGGGTTTTGTTGCATAATCTCATTTAAAATTTGCGCCTCTGGTTCGATGTGATCAAAGCTGACAACGTGATACCCTTCCATTTCCAGCAATGTACTCATTAATGGACGCATGTCATTATCATCTTCGATTATGATTATCCGTTGTTCAACCATTAATGCTTTGCCTAATCATTCCACAGTTTCATTCGAACTGCTCTTTTTCGTTCGTTTTCGCTTAGGTTTTTGCGGAGCAGGTTCAGGCGAGGTTTTTGACTCCGGTTCCAAAGCCGCATTTAAGACATCCTCCACGGTATTCGCAAAAATAAAGTTCATTTCATTGCGAATTTCCTCAGGCAGATCATCTAAGTCGGGTTTATTTTTAGTCGGTAAAATGATGGTTTTTAACCCTGAACGGTGAGCAGCCAACACTTTTTCTTTAATCCCTCCCACCGGTAAAACCTGACCACGCAAAGTGATCTCGCCAGTCATGCCGACATCCGGTCGCACTGGGCGTTGCGAAATCAGCGATACTAATGCGGTAGCTATCGTAACGCCCGCTGATGGTCCATCTTTTGGTTGTGCTCCGGCTGGGATGTGTAAATGGATATCCGTTTTATCAAAAAATTTCGGATCGAGCCCGAGCTCAGTTGCGCGAGAGCGGACATAGGACAGTGCAGCCCGGGCAGATTCCTGCATCACATTTCCTAATGATCCCGTTAATTGAAAACCCTTCGAACCGGGCATACTCGTTGCTTCGATAAACAAGATATCCCCACCCGCTGGTGTCCAGGCTAAGCCAGTGGCGACTCCGGGTATTGCGGTTCGTTCGGCGATTTCCTCAGTGCTGAAATATTTTTCCCGCCCAAGCATTTCTTTCACTAAATCAGCAGTGACCTCCACAGAGGATGCTTTTCCTTCTGCAATGCGGGTTACCACTTTGCGGCAAACACTGCCGATTTCTCGTTCCAAATTGCGAACACCCGCTTCACGGGTATAAGATCGGATAATCTTCTCCAGCGCATCATCCGTGAAATGGATTTCTTCAGTCCGCAAACCGTTCTCTTTTATTTGGCGTGGGATTAGGTAATTGCGGGCAATTGCAATTTTTTCCCGCTCCGTGTAGCCAGATATTTGAATTACTTCCATGCGATCTAAAAGCGGGCCAGGAATTGTCTCCAACGTGTTGGCGGTAGTAATGAACATCACCTGAGATAGATCAAATGGTACCTCCAAATAATGATCGCGGAACTCCTGGTTTTGTTCGGGATCCAATACTTCCAATAAAGCGGAAGCCGGATCCCCATGAAAGTCAAATACTAGTTTATCCACCTCGTCCAGCATAAACACGGGATTGCGCGACTCAACCCGCCTTAATGCCTGGATAATGCGCCCTGGTAAGGCACCGATATAGGTTCGCCGATGTCCTCGAATTTCCGCTTCATCGCGGATGCCGCCAAGGGAGATGCGCACAAATTTACGCCCCATTGCCCGCGCGATGGAACGGCCTAAGGAAGTTTTACCCACTCCGGGTGGTCCAACGAAACATAAAATTACCCCTTCCCGTACTCTACGGATGCTGTCCTCTTCTTCAGGTGGAGTTTCAGCGCTTCGCTCCATGCGGAGCTTTCTCACCGAAAGATATTCAAGAATCCGTTCTTTGACATCCTCTAACCCATAATGGTCCTGATCCAGCACCTGACGGGCATGAGCAATATCCAAATTATCTGGGGTAGTGATAGACCATGGTAAACTGACCAACCAATCCAGATACGTTCGAATGACCCCATACTCCGCTGCTGCAGTAGGTAAGCGAGCTAAGCGATCTAATTCGCGGCGGGCTTGCTTTTCTGCTTCCTCTGGCATTTTCGCTGCTTCAATTTTTTGGCGGAACTCTTCTACTTCCGCCTGTTGCTCATCCGCTTCGCCTAATTCTTTTTGAATCGCCTTCAATTGTTCGCGTAAGAAATATTCACGCTGGACTTTCTCAATTTCGGAGCGGGCTTCGTTTTGAATTTTCTGCCCAATTTCTAAAACCTCGATTTCATGGGCGAGGATACCGGCTAATTTATGGAGCTTTTGGGATACCGAATCGATCTCTAATAATTCCTGCGCATCCGCTAAATCCATCCGCTGGAAATTCGCTATCGTATAAACGATTTGAAGTGGATCCTCCAAAGAAAGAACTGCTGCTACCAACTCACGCGGTATGGATGGAATCATTTCGGCTATATGTTCAAATTGGCTGCGCGCATTGCGCGCTAACGCTTCAATTTCCGTACCTTGCTCAATCGTCTCGGGGATGAGCTCGATTTTAGCTTTCAAATAGGGTTCCGTTTGGACGAATTCAAGGATGCGATAACGGGCAATTCCCTGTACCACAAGCCGAATGGTGCCATCAGGAGCACGGAACATCCGGTGGACAACCGCGGCGGTCCCAATGGAATATAAATCCTCCGGTTCAGGTTGTTCGAGTTCCGGGTTTTTTGAGGTGACCAAACCAATGATGCGTTGGTCTCCGGTGACGACATCATCGACTAAGCGGATCGAACGTTGTTGACCGATTGTCAGCGGCACAACCGTTTGCGGGTAAACAACCAAACCACGTAAGGGAAGTATCGGTAAAACATCCGGTATGGGTGGTTCTTGCGTTTCTTTATCCTCCACGATATCGGGATTGTCCTCCTGCTTATTGATAATTTCTGGTGTAAGTGTTTTTAGAAACACCTGCTCTAACGATATTTCATCCGTGTCAAAATACCCAAGTAATTCCATCATATTCGTTAGCCATCGCGTTGCTGACATATTTTCCTTTACCTTTTTCCATCTCCCAGTTTTTGTAGTATTAATTATTCGTCGCTTTTATTTTGGATTGGGATGTGTTGAGGTTCTCGCCTTGGTAAATTAATTCGCAAAAAACCCGCCTGATAGATTGCTTCGATGCGTTCGCTATCTATATCAAAAGGTAATTCAATTTCTGAAGCAAATTCTCCAAAGCGGATTTCCATCTGATGATAGGCGCGTCTTTCAGGAATATCGCTGCGCGTTCCCCGCACCGATAGATATCTTCCATCTAACAAAATCGTGAAATCCTCTTCCTGCATACCGGCGATCTCAATCCGAATAACCAAAGCATTTTCCGTTTCGAAAACGTCTGTCGGTGGACGCCAGATATGGGGACGGACTGTAAAATGCCAGTGAGGGAAATTATCATCAATATGGCGATAACCTTCCACAATATAAATGCTTGGTTTCGAATAATCTGAACTCATTCTGATTTCTAACATAGACTTGCTCCTCAATCCATCGGACAAACCACTAAAGTGAGCGCCCCAGGCGGGATTCGAACCCACAACCAATAGCTTAGAAGGCTACTGCTCTGTCCATTGAGCTACTGGGGCTTGTATTAATTTAATATAGGTCGTAAACCTTTATACACCCTGCCACCCGATAAAACAATCAATATCGTGTTAGCTGGCTTGCCTAATTTCTCACTCAATTCGAGCGGTGTTAATGGGACATTCCCATTCGACAGAAATACTCGGAAGATTAAATCAACGAGGGGAATCCCACTGCTAAGAAAATCTGGCTGCTTCGCACAATGATTGATGAGAACATGTTGTATCCCATTTACCTGTTTGACTTCAGCAGTAGCAGGGTCCACCCAGTCAACCATCTCATCCGAATTTCCTTCCGCAAAGAGTTGTTGATGTTCTTGGCAAAGCATGCTTGTTAAATAAACATGCCAATCCCGATCATTCTGTGTCCACCAATCGTAATCAATATGAAAACGGGTGTTTAGCGTTGGTTTTGAGAGCAGGCTGCGCTTTAATTCCACCGGTCTTTCTCCTTTCAATTACGATTGCTCATTATAACGAAAATGTAAATCTCCAACATGGACAAACCAAGGTCGAGATACTAATAAAGCCAAAATTGGGCCAGGTGGACAGCGGCGCAGCACATTCACCGCTGCATATAGCTCAGTCGCATGCACATGACCCTGTGGGCTCAGTTTGGTCAATTCCCGTACTGCATTCACAACCACTTTTTCAAAAGGTACTCGTTCTTTTAGGGTTCTTTCCCAAGCCAGGTCTACACCTTCTACATCAGGGATTGCAATTGCCATACGTTCATCATACACTGCGTTGATATTTTGTTTCAACATCGCGAATACAATCCCGCCATCGGAACCAACCAAAACAGTCCTCACCCATTCGCGACCCGGGCGGCGGGGTTCTCGTTTGAGAATTACCTCTCCTTGCTTTTTCCCACGTTGAATAGTAATAATACTGCCTGGCATTAATCCCCGCTTATCATACCATTCCTTCAGCCCATAAACATAACCCTTTGGCCGGACTACCCAAGCCGGGAAGCGATCGCCGTTTTCGCCATCAATGATGGTAAAACGAATGCGAGGCGCCTCATAAGCGGTGGGGAACAAACCACGCGTTTGTGCAGATAGCGGCAATGTGCCAACTCGCCAATGTGGATAGATGAGGCTTAATTGCACCTGATCCAGAAGCGGTAATTTTTCTGGTAATGGCGATAATTCGTCATTAAGCTGCTTTTCCAATTGAAGCATCTCCGCTGTTAAGAGGGAGCGATCTTCTTCAACCGGTTGGTACTTTAAATATAACGGGGTCTCTAATACTGCGGGGGGTTCCAAACGTTGTAGAAACCATAATACTTCTCCAGCCGCGCCAACCTCGTCAAAGCGTGGATCTTCTTGTAAAGCATAATTCAAGGAAAACTCCAATAATTTCGGGTTGACATTACTGGAGACCTCAATTTGTTCGAGTATTTTTGAAGTGGGTAAAGGACCTCCCCCCGCCATATCAAGAATTGCCTCTGCGAGGTTAAGATGGCCAATGTTAATATCCACCAATAAAGCCCGTGGAAACCATTTTCCAGCAATTTTCACAAAATCGGAATGATCCATTAAACCGTCTTCTATCCGATTTTTTAGTTCTTCCCCATAATTCTGGATGATTTCCTGAATATCAACCTCAGATAATTCACCTTGTTCTTGAGGAGGTTCGTTCAATACATGATTTTGTAAACCTGCGGCAAATTCGCGTTCTTCGCCATTGTCAAACTTAACTTTAATCACCTCAAAAGGACCAATATCCGGGTTCTTTCCATCCCGTACCTGGACGACCTGTCCTTTTTGCCAATTCAAAACTGGAAAAACCAATTCCTGACCAACCTGAAAATGTTCTTTTGGAAGGTAAACTTGCGCTCCTTGAATGCGCTGTGCTTCGAGAGCCATTTTCTCGAGCCGCACCCGTTCATTGAGGAGGACTTCAAGTAATTCATCCGTGGTTAGAGGTGTTTCCGTCTCTAATAAGTAATTGTATAAGAACTCTATATCTTGATCGCGAAATTGGAAATTACTCCAATAATCTTCATCGAGCTTAATTGATGCCATCACCATAATCAACTTGCCTTATAATTAGAATGATTTTATCCCTTCATGATATTTTCTGATCGAATTAATTATACACTATCCAAATGTTAATTGTTTTTCTTCTTGCAAATAAAGGTTAAATCATGCCCAAAATTCAATGGATTTCTATCTATCACTCGAACAATTCTGTATTAGCAGAATTATTACGGGACATTCTCAATGAAAATCAAATACCTTGTTATCTTTCCCAAGAAGCAGTAGGCAAGGAAATCTATCCTGTTACCATTGGTAAACTTTCCGAAATTGATTTGCTTGTCCCAATCGAATTGGCAAATTCTGCTCAAGAGATTATTCAAGCATATCTCTCCGAAACCACTCAGGATAATACGTCACCCGGCCCTGATTCAAATGCTGATTTTGATTTAGATCAATAAAAAAAGATCTATTTGATTTACAATGAAATTTTTCGCTCTATAATCATTCAAATAGCCTGCAGCTACTTTTGTTATTTTCATTGATTTCAATAGGAGAAATGATTCTCCCGGTTATTCTTATGGATATTCCTGACTCAACCAATCTAAAGGATCTACATTAACACCATTTACCCAAATTTCCCAATGGAGATGAGGTCCCTCGACACGCCCGGTTGCTCCAACCAGGCCGATTAATTGACCTGCTTCCACCCGATCTCCTACTTTAACTTTGATCTCTTTCTGATGATAATATCCAGAATAAACTCCCCAGCCGTGATCAATCATCGTAGCATTGCCGCGCACCGTAAGAGGGCCCGCAAAGACAACCACCCCTGCAGCGGGGGCGTAGATTTCCGTTCCTTCTTTACCCACAATATCCACGCCGCTATGAAAATAATCATACGTACTCCCATTGTAGGACCGACGGTTTCCAAATCGGGATGCCCAACAATCATTGGTTGTCAAACAATAATCCTTCGAGAGAGGAGTAGGCATTTGGAATATCCCTTGCCAATATTTCTCAGGAGTGATCGTTTGGGCATAAGAAGACCACAGTTGAGTTTCTGGTTCTGTAACTTTTGGATCGATTGTTTCAGGGTCAACGGTCAATGGATCATCATAAGGGTAATCCACTTTTCCAACGATAACCATTTGGGAGAAATCGAAGGTATTGCCATCGGGTGTTTGAATAGATAATTCCAAGGGGTATATCCCAGGTTCTGCCATTGCATGAACACCAAGCAGACTAACCAATTCGTTATTTCCGTTATCAAAGAATGTGATTGCCCGCCCCATAAATTTTCCGGATAACTTGCTCCCGGCATCTGCTTTTACTTTGATTTCAATGGTTTTCCCTTGTGGTAGAGGAGAAGGATGAATATCTACCGCTTTAATGGCATCCGGCAAGGCTAGTAAATTCGGTTGCTGGTCAGGAACTGGTAAAAAGAGAAAACCCCCCGGTAGCAAACCAACCGTATTCGTTAAATTATTCCTGATGCTTATTTGCCAGGGATTCGTTTGATAGATCATCGCCAGGTCGAGCATCGTTTCCCCGGATTTAACGGGGACGCGCGTATCAGATGGGATAGCCGCGTTATCTACTGGCAGCACTAAAAAGCTGCCCACAACCAGTTCGCGCGGATTAACAATATGGTTTAGCTGAGCCAATAATTCTTTAGATATCCCATAACGCCGGCTAAGACTATCAAGATTTTCACCATATTGAATCGATACTGTGGTTAATTTCCCTGCATACCCTGTAATACCCGGAATTTTCAATTCAGCCCCTAACACAAGCTGGTTGGGGTTCTCGATATTATTGATTGTCTCTAACTCTTCCAATGAAACTCGAAAACGTTGAGCAATATCCCAAAGGGAATCCCCGCTCTGAACGACATAGGTAGGAGCATCCGTTTGTGCATTCTGAGCATGTCCAGTAATCACTGGTAAAAGGAATACCATCATTAAACTTAAATAGAGTATTTTTTTCATTGCACTTATCATCTCTAATGCTTATTCTATAAACTGGAGTATATCGCCAATTTGAAATTCTGTTAATCTTTCAATAGAGCATTCAATCACATATAATGCTGGCTTTTTAGGGATGAAGGCTAAACCCCACGGCCGCGCACGACAAAGATCAACGACCGTATTCTTTTCATCGAGCCATATTACCCCTAATGGAAACGGAACACCGATCATATGGATAGCACTGTTTAGCCGGCTTGACCGATCGAAACAAAATAATAAGCCATCCCCCGCCTGAGGCGCCTTCGAGAACAAGTAACCGCGTAATCGTGATAAAAAAGTATTACATACCCTCAGTTTTAATGGCTGTTGGATTGCTCGGTTTAAATTTTGGACGACTACGAATTGATCCTTCATTCCTGATGAGGAGATGCGGTTTCCTGTTGCGAATTTAATATCTTTTGAACACTCTCAATCAATTGCTGTGGGGTGAATGGTTTAGAAAGGTAATCATTTACTTTTGCGATTTCCAGCCCTAAGATGCGATCGATGTTCAAGGCACGCGCAGTAACAATAATCACAGGAATGTGCTGGGTTTCCTGATTCGCCTTCATCTGATGATAAACATCCCAGCCATCCATCCCTGGCATCATCAGGTCGAGTAAGACCAAGTCCGGTTTTTGTTCAGCGATTTTATGCAATCCTTCTTGACCATCTAGCGCGCCGATTACTTCGATTCCCTTGCGGCCCAAAATTAACCGCACCAAGTCAATCATCTCCGCTTCATCTTCAATATAAACAATCCGAGCTGCCATCTTTTCCCTTTTCCCTATCCAAAATGCATGATATTTAGTTTACCACACCCAGCGAAAAAATGCGTCCAAGATGTTTCCCCTTGCGTCACTTATCACGCTGGACTATAATCCGCCTGATCAAAATATCTCACAGAAAGGTGTAAGTATGATTGATGTCAACGATTTACGCAAAGGCGTAACTTTTGAATTAAATGGGACACTCTATAAAGTTTTGGAATACGAGCATCACAAACCCGGACGCGGTAACGCAACAATCCGTGTAAAAGCGCGTAATTTACGAACCGGTACGACTTTAGAAAAAACGTTTACCTCTGGTGACCGCGTACAGGATGTACGCCTGGATTACCACAACGTCCAATACCTGTATACCGATGGTTCTCTCTATCATTTCATGGATACGGAGACATATGACCAACCAGCCATCCCAGCTGAGATTATTGGTGATTACGCTCCCTTCCTCAAAGAAGGTTTGGAAGTTAAATTAACGTTTTACAATGGAGAGCCAATCGACATAGAACTTCCCGTTTCAGTTGATATGAAAGTTACGGAAGCTGAAATGGCAGTACGCGGAGATACGGCGACGGGTGTGACAAAAAAAGTGACCACCGAAACGGGTTTGCAGGTTCAAGTGCCCAGTTTCATTGAGGTGGGAGATGTTATCCGAGTGGATACTCGCACTGGCCAGTATCTCACCCGCGTTTAACCTTCCCAGATGAAAACCCCAGCTGGCAAGGAATGCCCGTATTTTTACGGGGATTACCACCGCGGTCGAAAAGTAGAAGAGTGCCGCTTACTTCAGCCTGCCAATCCACCATTACCCTGGCAGGCAAACCTATGCCAATCTTGTCCGGTGCCTGCTATTCGTCTCGCCAATGCCTGCCCAGATATGGATTTAATCCCATCATTGGGGAGGACTTTGCCGTTATTAAAGCAAACTGTGCGCATTCGTGCCTATTGTAGGAAGGTCAATCAAGATGTTCCCGAACCGGAAATTGGTTGTGGCGTATGTCACCCAATAAATTTTATCCAACCTGGAGAAAACGATGAAACTAACCCTGCTGCTTGATCTCGACGACACACTGTTGCAAAATAGCATGGATAAATTTGTACCGGCATATTTAATGGCACTCTCTCAACACCTTGCCAATGTAGTTGCCCCAGACCAGCTCATTCAACATTTAATGCGGGCGACACAGATCATGCTGAGTAATGACCGGCCTGACCAAACTTTGAAAGAAACCTTTGATCAAGCATTTTATCCTGCCATTGGTGTGACAGAACAACAGGTTCACGATCAAATCGAACAGTTTTACCGCGATGTTTTTCCCCAGTTGCAATATCTCACCCAACCGATGCCAGGTGTGGAAGAGTTTGTTCAGGAAGCAATAAAACGGGGTTATGATTTATTAATTGCCACAAATCCTCTTTTTCCTCGACAAGCAGTCCTTCAGCGGTTAGGTTGGGCGGGATTATCCCATAAAATCGCTTCCTTCCAATTTATCCCCTCGTATGAGACATTACATTTTGCCAAACCCAATCCAGCTTATTTCGCCGAATTGCTGGCACGCACTGGATGGCAAGACCAACCGGCGGTCATGGTAGGAGATGACCTGCATAACGACATTTACCCGGCAAGAAAAGCTGGATTACATACCTACTGGGTAACCAAAGATAACACCGAATCACTACAAGATTGGGGTGATTTAAAGCAGATTATGGAATGGATTGATCAAACAGAAGCGGAAAAATTACAAATCGATTTTTCCACCCCAGAGTCAATCCTTGCAGTGTTGAAAGCCACCCCTGCTGCCCTCCCTTTCCTTTGTAACCAGCTCGATCCAAACGATTGGAACACTCGTTTTCAAGCTGGGGAGTGGTGTCAGACTGAGGTTCTCTGTCATCTCCGTGATGTTGAAATGGAAGTTAATTTGCCGCGCATCCAAAAATCGATCCAGGAAGACAACCCTTTTATCCCCGGTATAGAGACAGACCAATGGGCAGAACAAAGACAATATTGTTTGCAATCTGGGCAAGGGGCGCTAGCAACATTTATTCAATCGCGTATATCTTTGATAGACCAGTTAGCAGCATTGCCACCCGATGCTTGGTTACGTCAAATCCGTCACGCTATTTTCGGACCCACTACATTACTCGAATTAGTCGGTTTTATCGCTGCTCACGACCGCATTCACATCCATCAAATCTATCAAAACCAATTGTTTGCCAAGAAAAAATAAGCAAATCACAACCCTCCTCTTGCGCATCCTGAATAATGCTGCGGTGTTTTATTCAAAGAACAGCATTTAGCTGGGTTATCTATCATTTAAGGAGAATATCATGCGCAAACGCGTTGTGGTTACTGGTTTAGGGTGCATCAGTCCGGTTGGTAATTCGGTATCCGAATTATGGAACTCCATATCGAATGGGGTTTCTGGTATTGACACGATTACCCATTTTGATCCATCAGAACATAAATCGAAGATCGCCGCAGAAGTGAAAGGGTTCGATGCGGCAGCATTATTTGGCAGTAAAGAAGCCCGCCGAATGGATCGCTATACCCAATTTGCACTTGCTTCTGCACGCCAAGCAGTTGAACATGCACGATTAAGCATTACTGATGAGAACCGAGATCGGATCGGGATAATTATTGGAACCGGCATCGGCGGGATCAGTACCCTTTGTGACCAATTTGAGGTTTTCCTCGAAAAAGGGCCCAACCGCGTCAGCCCATTTTTAGTCCCGATGATGTTACCAGATTCAGCATCAGGCATGGTCGCCATCGACCTGGGAGTGCGCGGGCCAAATATGGCAGTAGTCACCGCTTGTGCCACCGGCACGAACGCAGTCGGAGAAGCTGCAGAAATGATCAGACGGGGTCAAGCGGATGTCGTTTTAGCAGGTGGAAGTGAAGCAGCCATCATTCCAGTTGCCATTGCGGGAATGAGCGTTATGACCGCTCTTTCTACCCGCAATGACGAGCCTAAACGAGCTTCCCGACCGTTCGATCTCGAGCGAGACGGTTTCGTAATGGGGGAAGGCAGTGCTGTCCTCGTCTTGGAGGACCTAAGCCATGCACAGGAGCGTGGTGCAACAATTTTAGCGGAAATAAGCGGTTATGGCAGCACCAATGATGCCTATCATATCTCTGCACCGGCCGAAAACGGGATCGGTGCGGCGAAATGTATGGCTCAAGCCTTAGATAATGCAGGACTCACCATCCATGATATTGATTATATCAATGCCCATGGCACAAGCACACCGCTCAATGATAAAAGCGAAACCGCTGCAATAAAAACTGTATTTGGTGAACATGCCTATCATATCCCCGTTTCTTCTACCAAATCGATGACGGGTCATCTCCTCGGCGCTTCGGGCGCGGTCGAAGCGGTAATATGTGTTTTAGCATTGCAACACCAATTGATACCGCCAACTATTAACTATGAAAATCCGGATCCCCAATGCGATCTGGATTACGTCCCAAACAAAGCGCGGCCGGCGCGTTTAAAACACATCATGTCCAATTCTTTTGGTTTTGGGGGCCATAATGCCACCATTATCATCAGCCAGTATGAGGAGAAACCTGTATGACCCCCTATGCGCATATCACTGGATGGGGAATGGCTGTTCCGGAAACGATCTTAACAAACCAGGAATTAGAAAAAATCGTCGAAACGAATGATGAATGGATCATCTCTCATTCAGGCATTCGTGAACGCCACATCGCAAAAGAAGGAGAAACTTCTTCTTCTTTGGCTTCAGAAGCCGCACTGAAAGCCCTTGAAATGGCAAATGTCCATCCTTCCGCTGTGGATCTCATCATCGTTGCGACGTCTTCTCCGGATCAAATTTTCCCAGCCACAGCCTGTTCGGTTCAAGATGCTATTGGAGCAAAAAACGCTGGTGCATTTGATCTTTCAGCAGCTTGCACGGGGTTTATCTACGCATTGGATTTAGCGAGCAACGCCATTCGCAGTGGTTCCATCAAAACCGCACTGGTTATCGGTGCTGAAACCCTTTCGCGGTTTGTCAATTGGCAAGATCGTAATACCTGTATTTTATTTGGCGATGGTGCAGGGGCATTTGTGCTTCAAGCCAGCGAAGATTCGGGAGGTTTTTTAGCGAGTGTTCTTCGATCTGATGGTTCAGGAGCGGATTTGCTCACCCTCCCAGCTGGAGGGAGTAAACAACCTGCCAGTCCGATAACGGTGAAAAACGGACAACATTATATTCAAATGAAAGGTCGTGAGGTATTTCGTTTTGCGACGAGGGTGATGGCACAATCCACCCTCGAAGTTGTTCAAAAAGCCAACCTGAACTTGGAAGACATTCAACTAATTATCCCACATCAAGCAAATCAAAGGATTATTGAAACAGCCGCGAAGAACCTCAATATCTCCCAAGAGAGAATAATGCTCAATATCGACCGCTATGGGAATACCTCCACCGCATCCATCCCGATTGCAGTGTGTGAAGCTGTACAAAACGGGAAAATTAACCCGGGTGACAAACTGGTTTTTGTAGCCTTCGGTGCCGGTTTAACCTGGGGAGCAGCTGTAGTTCAATGGAGTGGTCCTATCCCAATTAAACGAAAAGTCTATCCCGGTCGCTACCGCTTACTAGCACGCTTACGTTCGGTGGGGCTTCGCTGGTGGAGGCGTATCGAGGGATGGATTTGGGGAAAACAAGCTGGCTAAAGCTTCTTTTTCCGCTCACCTTCGTTAGAGAGATATTAGAATTCACCGTAACCTACTCCAAATATTACGCAACCTTGCAACTGATTGGTATAATGTATAGTTGAAAGTAGGATTGGAAATGTATTTGGAGGTTTAAGTGAATTCGAATCGCAACCGTTCATCTTTGGTTTACATTCTGTTGTTTCTGGCGATTATTATCCTGGTGGTATACCAGTTTCAACAAAGCCCAACGACACAGGATGTGATTCCAATTAATAAAGTTGCCAACGACATTCAAAGTGGGCAAGTGGAACGAATCATTGAAGATAATGACCGTTTACGGATTATTTATACTGATGGTACCGAACGCTATTCACATAAAGAACCTGAGACCACTTTAGTCGAGCAATTGAAAGCTTTTGGAGTAACAACAGAGCAATTAGCAGCTAATAATATCAAGTTTGAGGTTAAACCACCCTCGCCATGGGTGGGAGTAGCCACTATCTTGGGTTATGTTTTACCCTTCTTATTCCTGGCTGGAGTATTCTGGTTTGTTTTCCGTCAAGCTCAAGGCAGCAACAACGCCGCCATGTCTTTCGGTAAATCGCGTGCTCGTATGTTCACTGGCGATCAGCCTAAAGTCACGTTTCAAGATGTAGCCGGTGTGGAAGAAGCGAAGGAAGAATTACAGGAAGTAGTGGAATTTTTACGGGAACCCGAAAAATTTATTTCTCTAGGTGCACGGATACCCAAAGGAGTTTTGCTAGTAGGTCCTCCTGGAACCGGTAAAACTTTACTCGCAAAAGCGGTCAGTGGTGAGGCGGGAGTTCCTTTCTTCTCCATCTCCGGTTCTGAATTCGTCGAGATGTTCGTTGGAGTTGGGGCAAGCCGGGTCCGCGATCTGTTTGACCAGGCTAAACGGCACTCCCCTTGTATTGTATTTGTCGATGAAATTGATGCCGTTGGCCGTCAGCGGGGGGCTGGTTTAGGTGGTAGCCACGATGAACGTGAACAGACCCTCAACCAAATGTTGGTTGAAATGGATGGCTTTGATACAGACACCAATGTAATCATAGTCGCCGCTACCAACCGCCCGGATATCCTTGATCCGGCGCTGTTACGCCCTGGGCGATTCGATCGGCGGGTTGTCCTTGACCGACCAGATATGCGCGGGCGGGAAGCGATCTTAAAAGTGCACACCCGCGGGAAACCGCTTGCACCGGATGTTGACCTGGGAGTCATTGCTCGTTCAACCCCTGGTTTTGTTGGAGCGGATCTTGAAAACCTCGTTAATGAAAGCGCAATTTTAGCTGCCCGCCGTAACAAGAAAGTAATTGGGCAAGCAGAATTGGAAGAAGCGATTGAACGGGTGATCGCTGGACCAGAACGGAAAAGCCGTTTAATAAGCGCCGAGGAAAAACGGATTGTGGCATATCACGAAGCAGGGCACGCCGTGGTAATGAATGCATTACCCGAAGCGGATCCGGTTCACAAAGTATCTATCATTGCACGCGGTATGGCTGGTGGGTATACCATGGCGCTCCCTGAAGAAGACCGTACACTTATGCCGCGCAAGAAAATTATTGCGGATATGGTTGGTCTCCTCGGTGGACGAGCGGCGGAAGAAATCGTCTTTGACGATATTACGACTGGCGCGTCGAACGATCTGGAACGGGTCACAAAAATGGCTCGCGCAATGGTCACCCGGCTGGGAATGAGCGAAGAACTTGGTCCTCTCGTCTATGGTCAAAAAGAAGAACTCATTTTCCTCGGACGGGAGATCTCGGAACAACGTGATTATTCTGAAGCAGTGGCAGAAAAGATCGACGCGGAAGTACGGAAATTAGTCAATCAAGCCTATGATAGAGCAAAATCCATCCTGATCCAATATCGCGATAAATTGGATAAAGTTGCCCAAAGGCTACTCGAAGTGGAAACAATCAGCCGAGAGGAGTTCGAAAGCATCTTTCCTTCTCCCTTCGGGAAGAATGGCGGCACACCCATGCCAGTTGAGAATAACAGCCAAACACTTGGACAATCCGCTTAGGCATGATGTGTAAGCCATATTTATTATAGACCGTTCGTTCTCCGCAGAAAACGTAGAGGGAAGTATAAAAAGAATTCAATCTACATAACTGCGGAGAATTTTTTTCGGGCTAGAAACCTATTCACTAACTCATCAAGATGGACAATAACTCCGACTTTGAAGATAAAGTATGTTTGGTAACCGGTTCAGGGCGTGGAATTGGTCGAGCTATCGCATTGGAATTTGCTCGCCGTGGCGCGCATGTGGTCGTAAATTACTTTCGCAACCCAAAACCAGCACAAGAAACGGTTACGGCAATTCAAGCTCTTGGCCGTAAAGCTTTGTTAGTAAAGGCGAATGTCGGCGAATTAGATGAATTAGAGGTTTTATTTAATGAGATCGAACGAGAATTTGGCAAATTAAATTATTTTATCAGCAATGCTGCCTCTGGCTACAATCGCCCAGCGATGCAACAACGTCCCAAAGGATGGGATTGGACGATGAATATTAATGCCCGCGCGTTTTTATTTGCCTCCCAAAAAGCGGTGCCTCTGATGCAAAAATGTGGCGGCGGTGCAATCGTAGCCATCTCCAGCCCTGGTGCGAGTCGGGTTTTGCCAGATTACGTCGTGGTCGGTGCCAGTAAAGCAGCCATAGAAGCGCTGGTTCGCTATCTCGCCGTAGAACTGGCTTCCTTCAATATTGTAGTCAATGGGGTTTCCCCAGGCGTGGTCGAGACCGAAGCTTTGCAACATTTTAACGAAATGCGTTCGGATCTCGATTTGATTAAAAAAACCATCTCTCTCACCCCTGCCGGACGCCTGGTTACTCCCCAGGATGTCGCTAATGTTGTCGCTTTTCTCTGCACTCCTCAAGCCAGTATGATACGCGGACAAATTATCCCCGTAGATGGTGGTGCAGCGCTTCCCGGTAAGCTATGGGATTTCAGCGACCATAGCGCCCCATAAACTCACCTTGAGCGAGGATGTGCTTCTGCATTGCTTTTTCCACATCCCCGCGTTTCGCTCCTTCTTTGAGTGGCAGCATCGTATCTAAAGCATAGAGTTTGAAATAATAGCGATGGTTGCTCCCGCGCGGCGGGCAAGGACCACCATACCCTATGCGACGGAAATCGTTTACTCCCTCTACACCAATCCCCTTGGCGCCTTCCGGAAGTTCCGTTACTGTGGCAGGAATGTTGAAAACCACCCAATGTGTAAAAGTACCGATCGGTGCATCGGGATCATCCATGATTAGGACAATACTCTGTGTATTTGGCGGTAAGCCCTTCCATGAAAGCTGTGGCGATATATCTGTCCCATCGCAAGTATATTTTTTAGGAATCAAACTATTCTGATTAAATGAACTACTGGATACTTGAATAGACATAGACACCTCGCTTGTTATAACTGGTGTTGTGGGTTGAGAACAGCTTTGAACAGCTACTAGTCCAAGTATGCATGAAAAATAAATAATGTATAAATGAAGACGATGATATGCCTGCATTTCTACATTCAGGATATTTGCTCAGACGCCAACTAAAATAGTGCGCGCGGGAGCTCCATCACTCCCTTGGATTTTCAAAGGAAGGCAATACAACATATATCGACCTTGGTCCACACCAGATAGGTTCAAACCTTCGATTATCACTACGCCCGCTTTCAGCAAAACCTCATGAGTAGGCCGGCTATTTTTATATGGTGCAACGGAAAGGTAATCTACCCCTACCAACCTCACGCCGCGTTGGACCAGATAATCTGCGCCATCCGCAGTTAAAGCTGCAAAATCGGTCTGAAACGTCGAGACATTCTTCGCCCAAAACTCGCTGTTATTGGTTTTTATTAATATCCTTCTCGTGCGTGGTGGTATTTCCGAGTTTTTTAATACATCGGCTGTGATCAACTTGACATCTGGCACATGTAAAACATACACCCGCCCAGTCAACAATTTCAATGATAGCTGATCGACGCCTTTCCCATCAGGCAAGAAATGATAAGGGGCATCTACATGGGTACCTGTATGCACACCCATTTCAACGCGTGAGGTATTGGAATTATCTCCACTCTCGATCTTATGGACGCGTTCCCAAACAAATTGGGGGTCTCCGGGCCAAATGGGCATATCCTTTGATAAAGTGACGGACACATCATAAATTTTCATCCGAGCCTCCTTCGTACCTGATTCTAGTATAGTCGAGAGATGATGAGATTGCAAATCATTTTAGGATTAATTTTTCTACTTTTTTCCTGTGGGGTCTTTAATTAATTTCCATTCCACTTAAGATTTCAAATTTACCTTAAGCGGGAATGGAGCGCTTATCATAACCCCAAGATTAAATGGGAGATTTATATGCAATGCTGTCCAATTATTATTTGACAAGGCAAAAAATGAATGCCTTCGATTAGGTGTCTAATTTTAGAGAGATATGCCGTAATGTATATTTGGTGACAGCTTTATCGTTTAAAGTAACTCCTAATCCATCACCACGAGGCACATCAATCGTGCTATCACCATTAAGCACAAATCTTTCATTTGTGATATCTTCATCATAATAGCGATCTGTAGCGGAAATATCGCCAGGTAATGTGAATCCGGGTAAACTGGCAAGAGCCAGGTTGGACGCTCTGCCAACTCCTGTTTCGAGCATCCCACCACACCAGACCGGGATAGATTGTTGATAACACAAATCGTGAATCTGTTTACCTTCCCATAACCCACCTACTCTGCCGGCTTTGATGTTGATCACCCGGCAAGATCCCATTTCCAGCGCCTGGCGCGCATGCTGTTTGGATAAAATACTTTCATCAAGGCAGATAGGGGTACGGAATTGTTTCTGTAATTTATGATGATCCCACAGATCCTCTTCATCCAAGGGTTGCTCGATCAATAATAAATTCAAATCATCTAATGGCAGCAACCTTTGTGCATCCTCTAATGTGTAGGCAGAATTGGCATCAACCTGCAAACGGATTTGAGGAAAAGCGGAACGCACTGCTTGGGCATCCTGTACATCCCTGCCAGGTTTTATTTTGATTTTGATCCTTCGATACCCATCTTCTATATATTTAGAAACGGTATTGACCAGAGTGGCCGGATCTTTCTGAATACCCACAGAAACCCCTACCTCCACTCGCTCTTTCTTTCCTCCTAAAAGCTCTTTCAGGGATTTACCTAGTTGTTTGCCATAAATATCCCACAAAGCCATTTCTAGCGCTGCTTTCGCCATGCGGTTTCCGCGAATAAACGCAACCACCTGCGGAAAATCGGATGGGCTGGAAAAATCAACCCCTTTCACTGCAGGAAAGATAAATTCTTCGAGGATATGCCAAGAGGTCCCCACCGTCTCACTCGAATAGCCGGGATCCCAATCAGCAGCACATTCACCAAACCCTTCTATGCCATCTGCATACACCCGCAGTAAAAGACAATCACGGGTTATGCTTCTCCCAAACGAAGTTTCAAACGGAGATTTTAACGGCATCCTTAAATGGTACATGTCTATTTGTTCAATTTTCATAATGTTGCTTCTCCATGGCTTAATACGTATAGACTACGGGCATAGTTGCCTTTAAGAAAGACAAAATCGGTCACAATATATCCTAATCGAAATAGATTCGGAAATATCTCTCGGGTGTGATAGCGCCATTCCATCGCTAAGGAAATGTCTTTTTCTTTCAATTCTAAATAATCTGCCGGGATTTCTACCAGCAATAACGTTGGTAATCTTTCCTCTTCTTGTTCCTCAATAGCAAAATCAAAATGAATTTCCGTAGGGTAGACCAATCCATCCGAACGCAAACCGCTTGGATTAATAATCTCGGCACCCGCAGCTAAATAGTGTGCCAAATCCAATTTTTGACGTGCTTGACGGCTCAATCTGCGGTTAACACGTTTGGAATTGACCCACCAATCCACTTCAAAGCGATCGGTTGGAATACCGGTATTCAATTCGTCGCGTAACTCTCCATAATAATTAAAATGATAAGTGTTACATACCGCCCCCAATTTCGAGATATTCAATTGGGCATTACGGCTCAATAGTGGATCGTACGTCCAGGTGATGCGCTCAACCCCTTGCTTTCGCACCATTTGCCATTGCGCACGTTTGAGTAAATAGCCCAACCCTTGATTTCGATGGTCAGGATGGACACCGAGCATATGAGAATAATGAAAGAGGCGCGGACCATTTGGCGTTTCTTCAATCGCCGGCATCCCATATACAAAACCAACTAGTTCATCTTCATCGGTAAACGCGCCAATGCAAATTGCACCATGGCGCACACCAGAAATGAGAATATGGCTTGGGACTACCTCTGTTTCATTTCCAGACCAAACCACACGCTGTAAATTTTCCACTTTCTCAAAATCTTGTGCTTCGTGAAGATAACGTAATTGATATCCAGATTCGCTCATGAATGTCGTGCTCCCAAATAAGTTTTCCAAAATGCCTTTCGCCAATTCGTTTTCTCCAAATAATTAACCCTTTGAGCTAACCGGCTTGGCAAGAGATTGAATACCCTTGGTAAAGTGTCAATCGCGCAGGTGTGGTTCGTCGCCAAGTAATCTAGCCAAAAAACGGAAACCGGTGTTTTTGGCAGCGTGGTTTCCATAAAAACGGTTAATGCTCTCAGAAAAGGCGGTGCAATATTTACCACGCGTTTGCGGATATGTATCGCTTCCATAACTGTTTGGACAATCTGGTCGAATGGCAATAACTCCGCTCCGCCAACTTCGTAGATTTGATTCACCATCGCAGGGTCTTCTAAAGCCCAACTCATGATACGCGTTAAATCCTCGACCCAAAGCGGTTGGAGGATAGTTTTTCCATCTCCGGGTATGAGAAAAACAAACGGAATCGCTGCTAGCAAAAAAGCAATCCCGCTGGTAAAATGATCCCCTTCTCCAAATAAAATGGCAGAGCGAAATATCGTAAAAGGGACACCACTTTCTCGAATAGCTTCCTCGCCGAGCGCTTTCGCTTTGCTAATTGGGAACGCAGAATATCTTTCCGCCCCTAAGTGACTGACAAAAAACAGGCGTTTTATTTTAAGTTCCTTGGCAAGCTCTGCAACCAGGCGAGTACCCTTAATATCCACATTCATCAAATCTGCGTATGCACCATGTCGTTCCGCCCCCGCCAAATGATATACGATGTCCATACCATTCATAGCGGAACGCAGACCACGTCTATCACTGATGCTGCTGACTGTGATCTCAACCGGCACCCCTTTTGGTACATTGGGCGAGGTTTTGGATGGGCGTACAAGCAAACGTACTTCATGTCCCGCTTCAACCAAGCGGCGTACCAAGGATCTGCCGACAAAGCCGGTGCCTCCCGTGACAAATACTCTCATTTCTTTCCGATCTAATCGGAAATTCTACCGCGTTTTTGATTTGTCTTGAATAATTCCCGCCAACGCTTGCAGTGCTAACCAATAAGAGCGCCAGCCTAATCCAACAATTTTACCCGCGCATACTGCAGAGATCATTGAATGGTGGCGGAACTCTTCCCGTGCATAAACATTGGAGAGGTGTACCTCAATGACTGGAATTCCAATGGCGCTGATCGCATCTCGCAATGCAATGGATGTGTGAGTATATCCACCAGGATTGAAAATAACTCCCGCCGCCCAACTGGCTGATTCTTGTAATATATCAATTAATGTGCCCTCCGAATTGGATTGTTTGGTGCGCACTTCCAACCCAAGTTTTTTCCCCTCTTCGATGAGCATTTTATCAATATCCGCCAGAGTCATTTTCCCATAAATATCTGGTTCACGTTGACCGAGCAGATTAAGATTCGCCCCATGCAAAACGAGAATAGCTGTCATTTTGATTTCCTTTTTATGCCTGACATTCTTGGATAATCGTTTGGATAAGATGAGTATCTTCAATCACAATGCCTGCTTTCACTTCTCCGATTCTAATCGGCAAGGCAAATCGAATTGTACCTTCTTTTTTCTTCTTATCGGATTGCATCGCTTGAATCAGCGCCTCTTGTGAATAATGAGCAGGTATTTTTACCGGCAAACCTAAATCAGAAAGGATGGAACGAAGCTGGGTAGATAATCCATGCTGAGCTAATTGTAATTCCTCCGCCAAACGAGTTTCAGCAACCATTCCCATTGAGACACACAATCCATGGGGGATGGAATAACCGGAGAGATTTTCAATGGCATGACCAATCGTATGCCCAAAATTTAGCACGGCTCGCTGTCCTTTCTCATAAGGGTCTGCCTGAATAATTTTAATTTTTACCGCCATGGCTCTTTTTACGATTTGTTCCAGATCTTCATGTAAAGAATTGAAATCTTGCCTGCATAAATGCATCAACTCTCCGTCCCCAATCACCGCACTTTTGACCACCTCTGCCATTCCCGCACGCAATTCTTGTTCAGGTAACGTCTGCAGAGTTTGTGGATCGGCTAAAACAAAGCGGGGTGAGTGGAAAGCTCCAATTAAATTTTTCCCGCTTGGCAAGTCTACACCGGTTTTACCGCCTAAGCTTGCATCTGCCATTGCCAATAAGGTCGTCGGCAGGACAATCCAGGGTATGCCGCGCATATATGTTGCGCTAACAAATCCGCCAATATCACTGACAACACCGCCTCCAAGAGCGATTAATGTACTCGAACGATCAACCCCCTGCTCCACCATACGCGTCCAAATTCTTTGCACAGTATCCATATTTTTTGTTTGTTCTCCTGGCGGCAAAACCAGGCTGGATACCTTAAATCCTTTCTGAGTGAGTTGCTCTTCCAAAGCGGGGTAATAATATTGCGCTACATTTTCATCCGTTAGTACAAATAATTGTCCGCGGAAACCTTTTTGGGCAAGGATTTCTCCTATTCGTTTTAAACCGTTTTTCTCCACCCTTACTTCATAAGGTAATCCCATCCCCTCCACCAAAAATAGACCAGCCTGTGTTTGAATTTCCCAGGCGATATTTGCCACCGATTTTTGGTCGGTCGCGATTTGATTTCGAAAAGAAGCATAATGTTCCTTTCGCTTATTGAGCAATTGCTCTAATTTGTTTTGTTGATCCTCCGCCAGCAAAGGGCGTTGCGTCTCGTCATTATTGAGTCGTCTGGCTAAAGTCTGTGTCTCTGCTTGCAAACAAAACACGATACCACTATCTTCCACCGCTTGCCGGTTTTCATTGTCTAAAAGCGCGCCGCCGCCGAGAGCAACCACCTGATTATGGCAACAGGTTACCTTTTCCAAAGCGGTTTTCTCCAACCGCCGAAAACCAGCTTCACCTTCGAGCTCAAAAATATCGGGGATGGCCTTTCCAGCTAAGGTCTCAATAAGGATATCTAAATCAACAAACCCAAAGCCGGTATGCTGGGCTACATAACGCCCAACGGTAGATTTTCCCGATCCTGGCGGTCCATAAAGATAAAGATTCATGCCTCCCAAAAAGTATGTTCCTTTCCGTCAAGATGGATATCGTTTAATCTTGGTTGCGCTAGATTGCGAAAACGGTTTTGCATCTCTGCTATAGAATCCCCACCAATTTTTTCGATCAATGCATCCGCAATGACATAAGCAACCATGCTTTCAATAATAGGGACAGCTCGCGGAACCGGACAGAAATCGGAGCGTTCATATTTCGTTTCGGTTTGCTCGCCAGTTAATAAATCAACTGATGGCTGTGGGGTCAAAGTTGTTGCAATAGGTTTCATCGCCACCCGTAAGAGAATAGGTTCTCCTGTGCTGATACCACCTTCGATCCCTCCACTTCGTGTGGTCTGGCGAACTAATTTTTCTCCTTCACGATAGATCGCGTCCTGCGCCAGTGTGCCTGGCTGGCGTGCATTTTGAAAGGCATTCCCAATTTCCACACCCTTTATCGCCGGTACACTCAAAACCGCCGCTCCAAGACGAGCATCTAAACGGCGATCCCATTGTACATGCGAACCCAATCCCGCCGGGGGGTCGAAGACAACCACTTCCATCACCCCCCCTAAGGTATCTTTTTCTTCCATCACTTTCCGAATACGCTCTTCCATCTTTTGAGCACTGGCTTCATCAGGACAGCGAACCGGTGAGGTTTCAGCGAGCTGGAAGCGTTTCTCAAGGGGTATTGTCGTAAGGTCCGCCTCAATTTCTCCGATTGCCCGGACATACCCTTCCACCCGAATTCCAAATTCTTTTAAGAAAAGTTTGCATATTGCGCCCACAGCGACACGGGCGGCTGTCTCGCGCGCCGAAGCTCTCTCCAAAGCTGGGCGTAAGTCCGAATACCCGTATTTGATGGTTGCGGAAAGATCTGCGTGACCAGGCCTGGGGATGGTCATCGGGGGGATCGGTTTATTCTCCCATTTCGCATGATCGATATTTTCAATGAACAGGGCTAACGGAGAACCAATGGTTTTCCCCTCCATTACACCACTGAGTATCTTCACTTGGTCATGTTCTATTTTCATTCGTCCCCCCGCCCCATAACCCGTTTGGCGTCGTTCAAGCTCTTGATTGATGTAATTGATATCCAGAGGTAAACCAGCAGGCATACCTTCTAGGATAGCGATTAGAGCAGGCCCATGCGATTCACCCGCAGTTAAAAAACGAATACTCATGATTTCTCCATCCAATATTCCATGCGCTGCATGGCTTCTTCAATTATTTTTTCATCAGCACATACACAGATGCGTACATATCCCTCCCCATACTTACCAAACACGGTGCCTGGGGTTAGGCTGACCTGCACATCCTCTAACAAAGTCTGACAGAATGACTCACTTGTCCAACCCGAGGGAATCGGAGTCCAAATATACAAGCTTGCTTTCGGGGTCTTAGGGTTTAACCCTATCGCACGCAATGCGTTGAGAATCTTGTCGCGCCTTTGCTGGTAGATTTGATTCCTCACCTCAAGCCAACCTTGATCAGCTGACATGGCAACTACTGCTGCATCTAAAATCGGTTTAAAATGGCTTGAATCCAATTGGGTTTTAAGGGTAAATAAATTTTTCAACAATTCAGGATTGCCTAACGCTGCTCCCACTCGCCAGCCTGCCATATTATGGGATTTGGATAAGGTATTAAATTCGATACAGACATCTTTCGCACCATTCGCTTGGAGAATAGATGGAGAGCGATAACCGTCATAATTCACTTGTGAATATGCTGCATCATGACAAAGGATAATTTGGTGCTGATGGGCAAATGCAATCGCTTCCTGAAAAAACTCTTTCGTAGCCACTGCGGCAGTAGGATTATTGGGGTAATTGAGCCACATGATTTTCGCTCGTTGGCGAATATCTGAGGGTATGGCATTCAGGTCTGGTAAATATTCCCGGTCAGCGGCTAAAGGCATGAAATATGGTTCCCCGCCGGCGAAGCGTGTGGCAGACTCATA
>DAOTVW010000187.1:0-4707 GCA_034436035.1 Anaerolineales bacterium | reverse complement strand
TTGATGTGCCAATGCGGGATCGCCCGGACCGAAAACGAGCGTGGGTACATTCAATAACGGTACAAAGACCGCCGCTTCAGTGGCGTAGGGTAGAGGCATATATGGAACTGATTCAGCGGCAACTGTCTGAAAAGCCCTTTCAAAACTTTGTACGACTGGGTTTTGATGTGATGTTTCCGCGGCGGGTAATTCATGAATGACGTGCAGGGAAGCTTTGAAATCGGGAATACTTTTTTCTCGTGCTGCGAGAAAATCGCTCAATTGGTTTAGTATCGAAGCATGATCCTGCCCAGGCAAGGTGCGCATATCTACTTTGACAGTGCATTGATCCGGAACAACATTTACTTGAATCCCGCCTTGGATCATATTGACGCTGCGCGTGAAATTGCCTAAAACCGGGTGCGGTTGAAAGGGAATCTCCAGTTCCTCAAGCTCATTGAGGAGCTGCACCATCATCGTGATTGCGTTCTTACCTAACGCGGGTGTGGAGCCGTGCGCAGTTTTACCGTATGTGGTGAGCTCTACCCAAAGAACGCCTCGTTCCGCTAATCCAAGTTTATTGGAGGTGGGTTCAGAAATGACGATGGCTTGCCAGTTCTTGGCTTCCGGCAAAGCTGCTATAGATTGCGCCCCTAACATGTTCACTTCCTCACCGGCAGTTGCGGTCAGGATTAAATCCCCTCTCAAAGGAATTCCCGCTTTTGCAATGGCTTTGGCGGCGATAGCCATAGATGCCAGCCCGCCTTTCATGTCTGCTGAGCCGCGTCCCCAGACTTTGCCTTTTTCGATTACTCCGGCAAAGGGTGGGTGATGCCAATCATTCTTTCCAACCGGGACAACGTCCAGGTGACCATTGAAAACCAGAGGCGCTTCTTCCCCTTTTCCTGGCAGGCGTGCGATCAGGCTCGCACGCTGGGGATCATGATCGACCCATTTGTCCTCAAAACCAAACCGCCTTAAGCTGTCGCGGAGATATTCTGCCGCAGTGCGCTCGTTGCCGGGTGGATTGGTCGTGTCGATGCGGATTAAATCCTGACAAATTTGTGCGATTTCCTGCGCGTCAATGTGGAAAAAAACATCTTCAATGGTGGTCATATCGTTATCAGCTCATTTCGTATGGTAATTAAAATATACTCCACTAAGACCCTAAAAGTTTTCGGTAAATTATCACCATAAAAAGAGCGTTGTTCGTTATCCGCAGTTTTTTTTATGGATTTTCAGTAAATCCTTTAGGGCCTTTTTGGAAGTATCCTTATTATCCAATCTCTACTCGTTCAAATTGGCTATTGTACAATTCGGCATAGAAGCCGCCTTGAGCGAGCAGCTGCTCGTGGGTGCCCTGTTCCACGATGTCACCATCGCGGATGACCAAGATCCAGTCTGCGTCGCGGATGGTGGAAAGGCGATGGGCAATGATAAAACTTGTCCGTCCTTCCATCAGGTTACGCATGGCTTTTTGAATCAGCACCTCCGTGTGTGTATCTACGGAACTGGTAGCTTCGTCCAAGATAAGCATTGGGGGATTGGCGAGAATTGCACGTGCAATCGTCAGCAGCTGCTTCTGCCCTTGGGAGAGGTTGGTAGTCTCCTCATTCAGCTCCATTTGATAACCACCTGGTAAGGTGCGTACAAAGTGATCCACGTGAGCGGCTTTGGCAGCGGCGATAACCTCTTCTTCTGTGGCGTCCGGTTTACTATAACGGATATTGTCCATTAAGGTTCCGCCAAACAACCAGGTATCTTGCAGCACCATCCCGAACATGCGCCGTAAATCAGCACGGCGGAATTTGCGGATATCATGCCCGTCGATCAGGATAGCTCCATCGTTTACATCATAGAAGCGCATGAGTAATTTGACAAGCGTGGTTTTCCCGGCTCCGGTTGGCCCAACAATGGCAATGCGCTGACCGGGTTGGATCTCTGCAGAGAAGTCTTTGATGATGATTCTTTCGGGGCTGTATCCGAAGCGGACATGGTCAAATACAACCTCTCCAGAAACATGTTCTAACTGGATGGGATTTTCGATGTCGGGGGTTTCATCTTCTTCTTCCAGAAATTCAAATACCCGTTCTGCAGCCGCTGCGGTTTGCTGCAAAACATTGGATATATTGGCTAATTGGGTAATCGGCTGGGTGAAGTTGCGCACATATTGGATGAACGCTTGAATGTCACCGACGGTGATGATATTGCGTACAGCCAGATAGCCGCCCATGATGACGACACCAACATAGCCTAAGTTACCAATAAAGTTCATTACCGGCATCATGATACCGGAAAGGAACTGTGATTTCCAAGCAGATGAGTAGAGGGTGTCATTCAAGAAGCTAAACGTTTCGATACTGCGTTTCTCACCATTAAAAGCTTTTACGACGATATGTCCCCCAAACATCTCCTCGATATGTCCATTGACATGCCCAAGATAATTTTGTTGTTCTTTAAAGTAGATCTGTGAGCGGCTGACGATAAAACGGACGATGAGTAAGCTAAGCGGCAAGATCAGCATTGCCACCAGGGTCATTTGCCAGCTGATGGTCAACATCATGATCAAGACGCCCACCACAGTGACAACCGAAGTGATAATTTGAGAAAGACTTTGGCTCAGGGTTTGGTTGACGGTGTCTACATCATTGGTGATGCGGGAGAGGATTTCACCATGGTTCGTGCCATCGAAGTATTTCAATGGCATGCGGTTTATTTTTTCAGCGATATCGCGCCGGAAACGGTAGGTGATATTCACTGCCACACCGGTCATGATCCAGCCTTGAATATAGGCTAAGAACGACGAGAGGATATAGAGACCTAAGGCGGTAAGCAATATGCGCCCGATGGCATTGAAATCAATCCCTTGACTACTCCCGCTGATTTGCCCGATGACGCCTTCAAAAAGTTTGGTGGTCGCTTGCCCTAAGATTTTTGGCCCAAGGATAGAAAAAGCCGTGGAGGCAATTGCCAGCAAAATGACGAACGAGGTAACTAGCTTGTATGGTCCAAGATATTGGATTAATTTGCGCATGGTGCCCTTGAAATCGCGGGCGGTTTCCCCTTTCATCATAGCCATTGGACCACCGCCGCGCCCCATCATGGCGCCAGGATTTAATCCACGCCGCACAGGGTTAATTTGGGTGCTGGGCGGTTGTGTCAAACCGCCAGGTTTATAGCCGTTTCCACTCGGATTCGGTTTCATTTGATTCGGATTGGATTGATTGGTCATGCTAATTCCTCCTGCGTGAGCTGCGATAATGCAATGTTGCGGTATACCTCGCAGGTTTGCATAAGCTCATGATGTTTTCCTTTTCCAACAATGCGCCCCTCATCTAAAACGATGATTTGATCTGCATTTTTTATCGTGGCGACGCGTTGTGTGACGATAAAGATTGTACTGTTTGCAACATATTTTTTGAGTGCCCGCCTCAAAGCCGCATCAGTTTTGTAATCCAGTGCAGAAAAGCTTTCATCGAAGATATAAATTGGCGCTTTTTTGACTAAGGCGCGTGCAATGGCTAAACGTTGGCGTTGACCGCCGGAGACGTTTATCCCACCTTGGGCTATCTCCGCTTGAAAACCATCCGGGTTTGTGTTGATAAATTCAGCTGCCTGGGCGATTTCCGCAGCCATTTGGAGCTCTTCCTCTGTGGCATTCTCGTCACCGTAAAGCAGGTTGCTCTCGATCGTGCCAGAGAATAAATTGCTTTTCTGTGGAACGTAACCAATCTTAGACCGCAGTTCATGTTGGGGTACATCACGGATGTCAATTCCATCAATCGTGATTGCACCACACGTGACATCATAGAAGCGGGGGATTAAATTGACTATAGTCGATTTGCCGGAACCGGTTGTGCCAATGAAAGCCGTCGTTTCTCCGGGACGGGCTATCAGATTGATGTCATCTAACACATTCTCTTCGGCGTCCGGGTAACGAAAACAAACTTGCTTAAATTCCACAACGCCCTGGAACGGTTCGGGGAAATGTTTCGGTTCAGGTGGATCCTTAATGGAAGGTTCGGTTTCTAATACATCAGCGATGCGGTCAGCCGAAATAGAAGCACGGGGCAGGATGATGAACATCATGGACATGAACATGAACGCAAAGAAAATTTGCATCGTGTATTGCATGAACGCCATCATGCTGCCTACTTGAATGGACGACTGTGCTACTTGGTGGGAACCAACCCAAATAACCAGAATGGAAACACCGCTCATCAAGAACATCATCAATGGCATCATGATCACCATTACCCGACTGACAAACAATGTGGTGCGGGTGAGATCACGGTTGGCTTTTTCAAAACGTTCCTCTTCAAAATCTTGACGGTTGAAAGCGCGTACCACCATCATCCCTTCGAGATTTTCGCGCACCACACGATTCAACCGGTCGATCAAGGATTGGATAAGTTTAAAACGCGGCAGGGTGAGCGAAAAGACTGACATAATAATACCAACCAGGACGACGATCATCATAGCTACAATCCACCACATGGAAGCAGCGGTGTTGATGGCGCGGATAAGACCGCCGATACCGATGATCGGTGCGTAAAACACCATTCGCATCATCATCATCGTGACCATTTGGATTTGGGTGATGTCATTGGTAGAGCGGGTTATTAAGGATGCTGTGGAAAACTTCTCCATTTCCGCATTCGAGAATTCAGAGACCCTCACGAAGAAAGCCTTGCGTAAATCACGCGCCAAGCCAGCAGCCACTCGTGC
>DAOTVW010000186.1:0-5845 GCA_034436035.1 Anaerolineales bacterium | reverse complement strand
TAAAACCGCTATGTTTATGTATGGTTGTATCTGGAAATATAGCCAAATAATTGACAGCCTTCCATCAAAAAGGTAAAATGAATGAAAATAACAAGGAGTGCTATCATGCGTGAACGGCGGATTTTATTTGTCATCCTTCTATTGCAATTCATTCCTATCTTACTCTATCCACCCAAAACCTTACAAGCGGGATTAGGCGTAATTGGCGTTGTGCTCTTGTTTTTCGCTCTCTTAGGTTACGGTTTATGGCGCGGCAGAATCTGGGCATATACGATGAGCATTTTCTTGCAAGGATTGAATATCATCATTCGTTTGATGATGTTTTTTCCCGCTGCACGCAATCCCCAAACAGGCTGGAATGTCCAGTTAATCCTGTTCACTTTAGTAGCCATCCTTATTTCTGGATGGATCATGCTTCGCTTAGATAAACCCGATTTACGCTCGTTAATTGTGGGATAATCAAAATGACCGCTGGAGTACAAATATCCAGCGGTCATTTCATTTTTGTTTGAAATTTAATGCGCGCCAAGGTACGCCTTGGCAACTTGTGGGTTGTTCATCAAATCCGTTGAATCACCAGAGAGGACTATTCTCCCCGTCTCTAAGACGTAACCACGATGTGCAACCGAGAGTGCCATCTGAGCGTTTTGCTCAACCAGTAGGATGCTGGTGCCTTGTGCGTTAATCTCTTGAATGATGTTGAAGATTTCTTCAACTAAAATAGGAGAGAGACCCATCGAGGGTTCATCCAACAGCAATAATTGCGGGCGAGACATCAGCGCCCTTCCAATGGCTAACATTTGCTGCTCTCCGCCCGAGAGGGTTCCACCAAGCTGATTTTGCCGCTCTTTTAATCGTGGAAAACTCCTGAAGACCCTTTCCAAACTGCGATTAATTTCATTCTTATCCGTTTGGGTGAACGCACCCATTTCGAGGTTTTCTAAAACCGTCAAAGTTGCGAAAATCTTTCGCCCTTCGGGTGATTGACAAATCCCCATGCGCACAATTTCTTCCGCAGGGGTTAAGGTAATGTCTTTATCTTTAAAAGTAATTTTCCCGCTGCGCGGTCGTAAAATACCCGAAATGGTGTTGAGGGTGGTTGATTTACCCGCTCCATTCGCCCCAATCAAGGTGACAATCTCTCCTTGATTGAGATAAAAGCTGATTCCTTGCAGGGCATGGATAGCACCGTAATATACGTTTAGATCTTTAACTTCAAGCAACATGGCTGCGTTTCTCCCTCAACCGTTGGGATAAAGCGGCTGCACCGCGTCCCAAATAGGCTTCAATCACTTTTTCATCGTTTTGAATTACCTCTGGTGTTCCTCGAGCAATCACCTCGCCAAAGTCCATTACCGTGATTCGTTCGCAGATGCCCATTACCACCCGCATCTGGTGTTCAATAAGCAAGATGGTCAGGTTAAATCGTTCTCGGATAAAGTGAATTAAATCCATCAATTCGACCACTTCTTTTGGGTTCATACCCGCCGCTGGTTCATCCAGTAAAAGCAATTGCGGAGAAGCCGCTAAGGCTCGCGCAATTTCCAATCGCCGTTGTTCACCATAAGGTAAATTTTTGGCGATCTCCCCTTGACGAGTGTGCATATTGAAAACGCTCAAGAATTCTTGTGCCCGCTCCGTAAGTGCTTTCTCATGTTGATCGTAGCGCTTGTTATGGACAATGGCATCATACATGCTATACCCGGCGTGGATATGGTAAGCGATGCGTACATTATCCAACACGGTCAAATTGGGGAAAAGGCGTATGTTCTGAAAAGTGCGCGCAATACCCATTTGCGTGATTTCATGCGGCTGAAAACCCACTAAATTCGTGTCTTTAAAGCGGATTACCCCGCGGGTAGGGACATAGATGCCGGTGATAAGATTGAAAACCGTTGTCTTTCCGGCGCCATTGGGACCAATCAACCCCACTAATTCACCGGGGAAGATTTCGATATCGAAATTATTCACCGCTTTTAAACCCCCAAATTCTTTGGTCAATCCTTTGATTTCAAGTAAGGGTTTATCTGGAGCTGAAGATGGTGTACTCATAATTTATGCTCCGGTTTCTAGAGTATCTTCTGTCGTATGGACAGGGTGAGCTGTTTCCCTCGGTTGAAAAGGTGGGGGTAGGATTTGCCGTAAATAGGGAAATTCAAATGTACCAAATAATCCTTGCGGCCGCAATAACATCATGATTAACAACAGCAAAGGATAAACCACGAATCGCCAGGTTTCAAACCCTTGGGGAAGGACGATACGCAATAAACCTTCCAAGACCAATGCCCAGGTAAATGCCGCCACGACAGTACCACTGACGCTGCCCAACCCGCCAAACACAATAATAATCATCGGATCAAATGATTTAATAAAATTAAAGGTGTTCGGGTGTAAAAAGCCATTCACATGGGCATACAAGGCACCTGCAAGCCCGGCGAAAAAACTGCCTAAAACAAAAGTGATGGTTTTCTGTTGAGCGACATTGATCCCCATTGCTTTGGCAGCGATTTCATCCTCGCGAACGGAAACCATAGCTCTGCCATGCGAGGAATGGAGCAAATTGCGAGTGACGATGATGACTACGACCAAGAAAAATGCAACCCAAATCCAAGAGGTTAATTTTGGAATGCCTACCATTCCACGGGCACCTTTCATTTCTGTAAAACCCAACAAGGTATCCGAGTTGTCCAGCAGCACCTTCACGATAATGGTAAAGCCCAAGGTGGCAATACCAAAATAATCTGACCCCAAAGTGAGTACCGGCAATCCAAAAATATAACTGATTTCTGCAGCGATGCATCCTCCCAGTAAGACCGCAAGGAAGAACACAATTTGAATCGCAATGGCCGGTGGTAAAGAATTCAAGATGTTTGTGATTGGCGCAATCAAGGATTTACCGGCATACACAGCGATCAGGGCAGCGATCAACAAACCGATTAAATATAAAGTAAAGGCTGAAAGGGCATCTAAGCCGCGTAACCGAGCCACAACCTTTGCCACGAGAAAGAATGCTATACCCACCAAAAGAACTACCAACAAGATCACCACTAAGCCAGAAGCATTATGAAGCTGCGTCCAGCGGTAAGTGATGTCCGCGGCGGTATAAGCGCCGATGGCGTAAAAACCCCATTGCCCCAGTGAAAATTGTCCATTAAACCCATAGATCAGGTTCAACCCTAAACTAACAATGGACATAACAGCGCCGATTTTCAACAAAGTCGCCCAAAAGTTGCTGAGTATTCCCGCGCCAACCAAAACCTGAACGAGAACAATAAAACCAAGAAAGACAAACCAGAAAAGTAACGTACCCCGTTGTATTTTCATTTTTATATTCCCTCCATCAGGCTTTCTCGCGTTCAGGTTCCCCAAAGATACCGGTTGGCCGGATCAGGAGGACGAGGATCAAGATTGAAAATGCGATCGCATCGCGCATCGGCGTTGAGATATACCCGGCAGCCAGCACTTCCGCTTGTCCCATAATCAGCGCTCCCACAAAGGCACCGGGGATGCTTCCGATCCCGCCTAGAACCGCAGCAATGAAGGCTTTCAATCCAGGGATGATCCCCATCCAGAAGAACACCTGCGGGTAAGCTGTGGCATATAAGACGCCTGCAGCACCTGCTAAAGCAGCACCTATGGCAAACGTAATGGAGATGATTCCATCCACATTGATACCCATCAAACGCGAGGTGGGTTTGTCATATGCGCTGGCACGCATGGCTTTGCCAACTTTGGTCTTTTGCACAATATAGGTCAAAGATAACAGTAAAATCACCGTCACCAAGATAATGATTAGCAAGTTATTGGAGATAAGAATACTCCCTTGCGGCGGAGCTTTTCCCGCTTCAAGACGATGAAATCCGTCTTTTAAATACCAAGTGATAATATCATAAGGTCTTTTGTAAGTAATAAAATTTGGAGTAAACACGAAGGGCAGCGCACCAAAATATTCCAGGAAAAAGGATACACCAATTGCAGTAATCAGGGCGGAAATACGCGGGGCATTGCGCAGTGGTTTATAAGCGATCCGCTCAATTGTGACAGCCAGGAGAGCACAAGTTGCCATAGAAAGGAGGATCACCGATAAGGTGCCGATGAGCAGCGACACAAACATGGGTAAGCCAGGAAATACCGCTGCGGGCCATTGATGAAGGTGAAAACTCCCTACTGCGAAATAGCTCACCATAGCGCCCACCATAAACACATCACCATGGGCAAAGTTGATTAATCGCACAATACCATAAACCATGGTGTACCCAAGGGCAATTAATGCATAAACAAAACCAAGCTGTAGACCATTAATGATTTGCTGGATGAATAATTGCGGATTATGGACTGCTTTATTACCGATGCCCCAAATGGCTAATAAAGCAATGGCGATCAAGAGCAATTTTCCTATCCACTTGCCCTTAATCATTCGGTCAGTGAAAGTCAATCGTTCATTTTCCATTTGACAAGTCCTGAGCTGACAGGATAAGGGGGCGGACAAACCGCCCCCTTTTGATGATTGAGCAAGTTATGGAGCAACAGTGGTTACATAAACGATTTTACCGTCCTTAACCTGCAAGATGACGGCCGATTTAATGGGGTTATGGAACTGGTCAAAGGTGATTGTACCAGAAACACCATCCCACTTAATGGCAGCTAGGGCATCCTTCACCTTTTCGGGATCATTCACACCAGCAGCCTGAATGGCAGCAAGCAACAGATTTGTGGCGTCGTATCCAAGGGTCGCCAGTGCATCTGGAACGGAGCCATAAGCAGCCTGGTAATTCTTGACCCAATCCTGAACGATCGGGCGGGTGTCATCCGGCGAATAGTGGTTGGTGTAGTAGCCACCATCGGCAGCCTTTTTATCGAGATCAGCGGAATCCCAACCATCACCACCCATGAACGGAGCGGTGATACCTTTTTCCTTTGCCTGAGCGGTGACCAGGTTGACAATGTTATAGTAGTCTGGTAGATAAACGATGTCGGGTTGAGCTTCGGCAACTTTGGCCAGGATTGCGGAGAAATCGGTATCCTGAGATGTGTACGTTTCTTTTCCAACGACCTGTCCACCGCCATCGGTAAACGCTTTCTCAAAAGCTTCTGCCAAGCCGCGTACATAGTCATTACCCTGATCGAACAGGATGAAGGCTTTCTTGGCTTTGAGATTGTCGAGGGCAAACTTTGCTCCAACGGTTCCCTGGAAGGGGTCAATGAAGCAGGCGCGGAACACATATTGCTTTGTGCTGCCATCGGTGTTCAGGGTCAACTGAGCATTGGTGGAAGTAGGGCTAATTTGCACGACATGCTTTTGTTCAGCAATTTCTGAAACGGGGATAGAAGCTTTCGAGCAGACCTCGCCAACGATATATTTGACGCCATCTTGGTCAATGACTTTGTTGGCAGCATTAACAGCTGGGTCAGCTTCGCATTGGCTATCTTCCACAACCGCTTCCACTTGCATGCCCAGTACGCCACCCTTTGCATTCCATTCTTTAATGGCTAACAATGCGCCATCGCGGGTCGAGACACCAAAGGTTGGAACTGATCCGCTCAATGGTGCAAGGACAGCAATTTTCAACTTAGTCGGCTTCGTTGCACAAGCGCCCAAAACCAAACTAGCAACGATGATCAAAGTAGTGATCAGTAATAATTTTTTAGACATCTTCAAACTCCTCCAAAATAAATTTGATATTCGAAATACAATGGATTGGATAATCATAGTGTATAATCAATTCGATCGCGGACACCTCCTTCCAACATTTGCGCCATACATCATTTTCTATGCGCGTGATGCTTATTTCACGCCCTGCGTGAAATGCCCCCAATGGAATGAATACATTTATTATGGCACATT
>DAOTVW010000185.1:0-2439 GCA_034436035.1 Anaerolineales bacterium | reverse complement strand
TAATTCCCTGGATCCAAATCGCTCCTTTGCCATGGCGTGGTGCCAGTCAACACAAGGCTGTTGGGCCCGTTCAGGGTAAAGGGGGCAGTAATATTGGCCTGAACGCTAATAGTCCCTTTTGGTACTGAGGTTACCCGAATCTGGGACTCATAAACAAAGTAACCCTGCTGATCAACAATTCCTGAATTAGGGTCACCGTAATAGTTCGAGTAACCGCTTGTTGTCAACCAGCCTCTAAAGCGAATGCGGTAAGTGCCCTCTACTTTTGGTGTCAACGTAAAATTCAATACTTTGCTTACCCCGTTACCCCAACTACCATAAGTGGCTTCGACTAATAAGTGTTGTGCAGGAATGGATCCGCTGCCAGGCGGGTATTTACTGATAGCATCCCCCTTATCGTAATAGCTCACCGTTAATCCCTGTGTGGAAGTGGCTATTACATCTCCTTTTGTGCTGGAGTATGGGGGCATCGAAGTAGAGGAAATCTGATCCAATTCAGGGAAGGATACAGAGATCCCACCGTGCTCGGCGGTGCCTCCTAAGTTAGTAAGAGAAATCGAAAAGGTGAGAGGTTGATTCACCGTTCCTGACTGAGGGATATTGGACTCTACTATGGGTGAGGGCAGGTTAGAGCTCGCAACAGTGAGAGAGACGGGCACATATTGGGGAGAGTTGGAAGCCTCTGGAGCGGAGACGGTGATCTTGGCAGTATAGGGTCCAGGGGAGAGGGAGGAGGCGTTAACGGATACCGTAACCGGATCCCATTCCCCGGTAGAGGAGCCGGAAGCTGGATTAACTGTTAACCAGGTGGCGTTATCGGAGACCGTCCAGTTCAGGGTACCCCCGCCGGAGTTTCTGATCTGCAGGGTCTGGGAGGGGGGAGAGGAGCCCTGAAGGCAGGTGAAAGAGAGTGAAGAGGGAGTGAGGGAGATAATTGGGTTGCTTGGAGCGCTGATAGAAAATATTTGATCAGAGATGTCACAGATATAGGAATAAGAGAGACTCTGTATCCTTATTTTGCAAGAGGAGCTGGCGGAGCCTGTCACTGTCCAATCCCATCGACCATTAACAACGGGAACGGAGTCGGCTATGGGTTCGGAATAAGTGTTGCCTCCGTCGCGAGACAGTTGAATTGATAAATAACCCGAAAGGTTGGCGTAGGTCCAGGTAATCGGGCATACTTCTCCCACTTTCCAGGTCCCCCCTTCAGGAGCAGTAAGCTTCAGACGCGCTGCCGAGGTGTAGGCTTTAATAAATTCATCCCAATAAGAATCCCGGCAAAATTCAAAATTTTCTGAAGTATAATGGGAAGGGTTGGCGGAAGAAGGGGGAAGAAGTATGGAGATACCATAGGTTCCCTTCTCAAAATTGCGGTACTTCATTTTTTTCTCTACTGTGTCATAATAATTCTTTGAGCGATGGCGTTCCAAAAGAATAAAATTGCCTCCTGGAATCCCCAAGGCGTCGAGGACAGCCTGAGCCTGATTAGCCAACTGTGCATCGCCGACGTGTTCTTTGATCTCGTAACAGAAATCCTCTAAATCAACAAACCAGTTATTGGTGTCGTCTGTATTATAAATATTAGGGTATGCGAATTTTTGAACTTGATCCCGGATTACTCCGTCCAGGGCTCGTAATTTATCCATATTGTTCCAAAGAGCAATGGAAAAGCCGTTAATGGCATTTAAAACTCGGTTTGTCTCACCCGGCTTGGTTACGGAAACCGTCCCTGGACGATCATTATCTATTAGCCAGCCGAAATATGCAAGGGCAATTTTCTCCGCCAGCTCTCTAGGCTGGGAATTGCTTTGCACTGTGCTTAAATAGTAGTACTCATAGCAACCGCTCCAGCCCTCGTTTTCGCTGGCCACTAAATAATCGCAGGAGCTTCGGAGTTGATAATTCACCTCCATCATCTGCATAAGGCATGCATCCAGGTGAAGAACCCCGATGGGTCTATGATTCAAATTAGCAAAATACCCGACAGCGTCTCCAAGTTCCTTTACAGAAAGATAATCGGAACCCTCAAAACAGATTCCGCTGGGCTCTTCCCTGCGGATTTCCGCCTCACTATAAATACCGCTTCCATGGTCACAAATAACTAGAGCGTAATTTCTGTTGGCTCCCTCGCGTCCCAGTACCCAGAGTATGAAATTTTTCAGGGTGGCGGGATCACCCATATTAAGCTCCCATTGGCTGGAAATTCCCGCCAGAGGTGGGGGCCAGAAATTCACCCCTTCTTTATAAGTTGTCCAATCCTGATTTGTAGTCATCGAGTAAACACCGTCTTGACCAGAGAAGTGATCCCAAAGGAAATATGCCTTGACATTAGGGTTTGCACACCCTTGAGCGACTTGTTTAAATTTTTCTGTGATTGAGTCTTCTAGGCGGGAATCGTTGCCATTGCTCATATAATAAAGGAATACCCATGAGGCTTGA
>DAOTVW010000184.1:0-8305 GCA_034436035.1 Anaerolineales bacterium | reverse complement strand
ACAGTACGAGTCGGGCCAACGGAATGTAATAAATAAAAATAGAGAATATAGGCGAGCGAAACACCCATAATCCCCAGCCAGATCACCGCTAGCCATGTTATCGGAAGGGTAGGTAAGACAATAGGATGTTCGGCAATGGGTGTGATCATCCAAACCAGGATATCCGCACCGATGAGGGGCATGATGGCACGAATGGCGGCGGGTTGATCGCTGGTAATGCGGCGGGCATAGATACTGCTGATTGCGTAAAACACGGCTGCGGTTAGAACAGCCAGTTGGCCTAACACACCGCGCACCAATACCCCATTCAAATCTCTTTCCATTAGAATCACAATCCCTAGAAATCCGATGAATAAGGCAATGACACGTTTACTTGTCATTGGATCATCGGTTAAGAAGAAGTGAGCCAGAACCATTGTAAATAGTGGAGCAGTGCTATTGAGAATGGCAGCGACTGCTGAATCAATATAAATTTCACCCCAAGAAATTAAAAGATAGGGGATGGCGTTATTGATTAACCCTAAAATGGTCAGTTGAATCCAGGTTTGACGATCGAGGGGAAATTTTGGCTTTGTCCATCCCACATAAACCAGCAATCCTAAAATACCGATCAATAACCGCAAGGAAACGAGCAATAATGGCCCAATCTCTTTTACGGCGATTTTTATCCATAAAAAAGATGTACCCCATACTAAACCAAGTAAGATGAACGCTGCCCAATCCTTTGGCTTCATAAGGCTCCTTCGTGTTGGAGCAAAAATGCTTTGGTTTGCACCCCACCTGGAGCACCATAGCCGTGTAATTTCCCATCACTGCCTATAACACGATGGCAAGGGATAATAATCGGGATCGGATTTTTCGCCTCAGCCTGGCCGACGGCACGGGCTGCACCTGGATGCCCGATTTGCTGGGCAATTTCTGCGTATGTCCGTGTAGAACCAAAGGGAATCGTAAGGGTTGCTTTTAATACTTTGGCTTGAAAAGCAGGGAGAACACTCCAGTCAATCGGTATAGAAAACTGTTTTCTACTTCCAGAAAAATATTCCAAGAGTTCTAGCTGCGTTTTTTCTAATAGGGGATTTTCCCCTTTGATGATGGTAAACCCTTTCTCTATAAAATTTTGCTCAACGACACTGAGATCGGCTTGAAAATCAAGACCGATCAAACCATTTGCGCTGGCTGATAAGATCAAACTCCCGAGAGGGGTTGGATTGGTCTCTAAGAGCATTGCATTGCCTGATGATGGTAAATGATGGGATTTCATTTTTCTTTCCATTTCTATCTTAATAATTTGTTACGGCATCAATTAAGCCCAAGTCGCGGGCATGGTTTTTGCAGAGGCGAAAGGTGATAACTTTTAACAGCATCGTTTTGGTTCATCATGTACATGGTTATCCTGTAAAAAAGTTCGTTTTGCGACGATTCTATACAAAATTGTTGGGATAGCGTAGGGTAATCGTATACTTAGCGTCAAGCAAGAAATCCTTATCTCTGGTAAACTAATCATCGAAGGGCGATTTCTCTTCTTCTCCTCCTTAGAGAGAGCCGGAAGCGGCGTATCCGGCTCTCGCTGATTTAATCGGAAGATACATTTTCAATCAGCGAACGGGCGAATTGTATCACACCGTATTGAGTTGTGAATAGCGAAAACAATGCACAAGATGGTCATTGACCATACCCACTGCCTGCATGTGGGCATAAACGATGGTAGGACCAACAAATCGAAAACCGCGTTGTTTGAGGTCGCGGCTTAATTTTTCCGATAATTCGGTTTGCGCGGGAATTTCAGCGAGATCATGCCAGGTGTTGATAATCGGTTTGCCATCCACAAATTGCCACATATAGGTCGAAAAACTGCCAAATTGCTCTTGGATATGGAGAAAAGCGCGGGCGTTTGTGATAGCTGCCTCAATTTTTTGGCGATTGCGAATAATGCCGTTATTTAGCATCAGTCCATTGATCTCCATTTCGCCAAACTTCGCTACGCCTTCTGGGTCAAAATTGGCGAAGGCTTTTCGGAACGATTCTCTTTTCCGCAGAATTGTGATCCAACTTAGTCCAGCTTGAAAACCTTCTAAGATCAGAAATTCAAAAAGCTTTTTATCATCATAAACAGGGACGCCCCACTCCGTGTCATGATATTGGATATATAACGGATCACTGATCTCCCAACCACAGCGATTTAATGTCTTCATTAGCCCTCCCATCCAAACCGTTTTATGTCAATTTTCTGATTCTGATCGAAGCAAACACCTTCCGATTCGAGCAACAATCGTTGTAACGCTCCGTTTTCGCGTAAACTAATTTTCCCTTTTGCATTGATAACACGCTGCCAAGGGACATCATCAGGACATTTAGCAAGCGCTGTTCCAACCCAATGGGCGCCAAATTTTAAATAGGCATCCAGTGCTACTCCTGGAGGAGGGGTAAGATGGTGAGCAATTTGTCCATAGGTCGCCACTTTACCGAAGGGTATTTGGCAGACGACATTCCATACTTGGATTTGAAAGGACGACATCTGTGCGGGGGAAAGATAAAGCATGAAGCTATGATAAATGAACAATTGTTCTATGTCAAGGTTTTACGAATTATGCTTTTTCATCGGGATTTATCTTGTATAATGCAAGCACATGCAAAACCCGCCACGCTCCGCTTCCTATCAAGTTGCCAAAGCAGCCAGTACTGTGATGATTGCTTTTGTAATGAGCAGCTTAACCGGCTTGTTACGTCAGATATTAGTTGCTCGAGCGTTTGGCACTGGAACGGACATGGAGGCTTTCAATGCTGCTAATCGGGTATCGGAAACTCTCTTTAACCTTGTGGCGGGTGGTGCCCTCGCGAGTGCTTTTATACCCACTTTCAGTGGTTTGTTAGTCAAAGGCGAACATGAAAAAGCGTGGCGGCTTGCATCTGCAATTGCCAATCTGGTGCTGTTGATCTTGGGATTGCTAGGGTTTCTCTCCTGGTGGTTGGCGCCCCAAATTGTACGTTATGTTTTAGCACCGGGATTCGCCTTAAACCCATTGAAAGAAGCCCAAACGATTCATTTATTACGACTGATGCTGCCATCCGCAATTTTATTTTCGTTAAGCGGATTGGTGATGGGGATATTAAATTCTCATCAAATTTTTTTCATTCCTGCCCTGACACCTTCCATGTATCAAATAGGGATGATCTTTGGGGTTTTGCTGCTTTCTCCCAAGATGGGCATCGATGGATTGGCTTGGGGTGTTGTGATTGGATCCGCGTTTCACCTGGGCTTACAACTTCCCGCACTAATACGGTTAAAAGGGAGATATTTTCGAGAATTAGGATTCCAGATGCCAGAGGTGCGGGAGGTTTTTCGTTTATTCGCGCCCCGCTTAATCGGAGTGGCGGTTGTGCAACTCAATTTTTGGGTCAACACACGGATTGCTTCCACTTTGCCAGAAGGCAGTGTAACTGGGGTGGTATTGGCATTTACCCTTATGCTTATGCCACAAGCTGCGATTGCACAGTCGGTTGCGATTGCCGCATTGCCCACTTTATCTTCCCAATTTGCATTAGGGAAAATGGATGAATTCCGCTCTACTTTGGTTTCTAGCCTGCGCGGCATTCTCATGCTTGCTATCCCCGCCTCAATCGGTTTAATGGTTTTAAGGCAGCCGATCATAATTTTGCTTTACCAAAGGGGTGCTTTCACGGCACATTCCACCCAACTTGTCGCTTGGGCATTGCTCTGGTATGCTGCTGGTTTAGTGGGGCATTGTATCGTTGAAATATTGGCGCGTGCGTTTTACGCGATGCATGATACACGTACTCCTGTGCTAGTAGGGACGGTTGCAATGGGTTTGAATGTTATTTTGAGTTTCTTATTTTCAAATTGGTTTCTCAACTTAGGATGGATGCCGCATGGTGGATTAGCTTTGGCGAATTCGGTAGCTACTGCATTGGAAATGCTTGGGTTAATCTTGTTGATGCGCTATAAAATTGGGGGCTTAGAAGGACGCTCATTATTAATTGCTATCATTCAAGCAACGGTTGCCAGTATAGGTATGCTTGTTGTATTATTTTGGTGGATGGGGGTTACGATACACCGTCATGCTGCACTGGTTACGCTAGGCGGGATCGTCTTCGGGGCATTCGTTTATCTAGGATTAGGTTGGATATTTGGGAACAGGGAGATTCGCAGTGGGTTTATTTTGTTAAAGCAAAAAATAACCGCAAGATAGCCGGATTAACGCCAATACAACCAACCCAACTGAGCAGTCACGATACCAAGGATTACCCCCGCTAAAGCTTCCATAGGGGTGTGCCCTAACACTTCACGTAATTGTTCTTCCTTAAGTGGGTGACCGCTAGCCAGATCGTCGATCATGGCGTTTATTAATTCAGCATGCTTTCCAGCTTGTCGGCGAATCCCTGTCGCATCGTAAACGACCACAACCGCAAGTGTGGCTGCAATGGCAAATTCTGGTGAATTAAAGCCAAAGAATAAACCACAAGCATGTGCCACACCGGTTACCAATGCCGAATGGGAACTTGGCATTCCGCCGGCATGGAACAATAACGCCCAATTCCATTTATGGGTGCGAAGGTACTCAATGGGAACCTTGAGGGTTTGAGCAATAAACCAGGCAATTCCGCCACAAATCAGCGCGTAGTTTCGAAAGAGATCCATAAGTTCCTTGTTTGCTGCATAATATTATACGTTCAGTTTGTGAATGTGCGCAAAGGAAATTAATCCCTTTTCAAATATTAGTGCTCGATTTTATTCCGAAATGATTATTGCAGGTCTGGTATAGATTCGTCTCCAGTTTCAGTGGAGATTTGTTTTATGATTAAATCTGCCTTTTCCAGCAACCGCGCACAATGTTGAGCTAATCTTTGTCCGCGTTGGAAAGAGCGGAGTGTTTCCTCCAGGGTATACGATCCGCTTTCTAGATCTGTTACGATTTGTTCTAATTCTGTCAGGGCTTCTTCAAATGACAATTTTTCCAGTTCCGAGTCGTTGGCTTGATTATTGAGCGGACTCGAATTCGGTCTCAAATCGGATCCTTGTTTTTTCTTTTCTACCATATCAATCCTTTATGGATAAATGTTTTTGACAATAGCATCCAAGTCGCCATCGGTTAATTTTACTCCTACGGTTTCACCAATTTGAACTTGGTTGATTGAACGAATTAATGCCCCATCAGAGGATTGCAAGATCGCGTATCCATGGGAGAGGATGTTCTGGGGATTCAGCGTAAACAGGTGCTGAGAGATGGATTGTAAAAGGTTTGCCCGGTGTTGGAGAGAATGTTGGGCATTAATCTGGAGGAGATGCTGGATCTCATCCAATCGTTGGCGCGCGATTCGAATGCGGTTTTGCGGGCTGATCAGCTCCAATCGATGGCGGATTGTTTGATAGGCATGTTTGAATTGATAGATTTGGATTTGAGCTGCCTGGTTTAGGCGTTGTACTTGTGTGGTTAATGCTGCTTTCAGATCGGTTATATTGGGTGTGACGAGTTCAGCAGCCGCGGTTGGGGTTGGGGCACGTAAATCGCTGGCGAAATCCGCTAAGGTAAAATCGGTCTCGTGACCGATTCCAGTCACGATTGGTGTTTCGAGTGATGCTATGACGCGCACAAGCTGTTCATCATTAAATGCCCATAAATCTTCGATAGAGCCACCACCGCGTGCCAAGATGATTACATCGGGTTTGATTTGTTGATCGAGTAACCGCAGTGCGTGGATCAAGCTTTGTGGTGCGTCCTCACCTTGGACTAAAGCGGGAGCGAGGATAACCTCTGCCAGAGGGTAGCGGCGCCGTAAGGTATTGAGAATATCTTGCAATGCAGCTGCAGCTAAACTTGTGACAATGCCAATCCGTTTAGGGTGGCTGGGGATGCTTTTCTTCCGTTCAACATCAAATAAACCTTCTTGTTCCAATTTATTTTTTAAACGGATAAACTCTTGAAATAGCAAGCCAGCACCTAATGGTGAAAACCGATCTGCATAAAGTTGATAAACACCGTTTGGCGGATAAATATCAATGTAACCATGGACTTGCAGTAATTCCCCGTCTTTGGGAAGATAGTGTTGACTGATGAATTGCTGCTTCCACATCACGCAGCGGATCGATGCAGCGTTATCCTTCAGGGTGAAATAGAAGTGCCCGGCGGAAGATCGAGTAGCATTCGATACTTCGCCAGTCACCCATAAATCTTGCAGTTCCATTGAGGTAGAAAATAACTCTCGCAAATAATGGGTGAGTTCACTGACTGTCCAATTTATCGTTGTAGGGAAGGTAAATTGCATTGCCTTAATCGTCCAATCTATAATGGGATTATAAAACAAACTGATATAAAGGAATAGAAAGAACCAGGCACTAACTATCCATTATCAGAATTGATTTTGCTTATAGATAGAGATAAGGCATAAAAGAATTTCATCTATAAGAATAATTCCTGGAACCAGATATATTGACAAAGCCACAGGCTTCCCCATTGTTGAAGAAGTTTTTCAATCATTATTCTGCGGGAGCGGGAAAAAGAAGGTAAAATAAAATGAAATCAAATAACAGGTAATAGCACAATGTTCCATTATATTTGGTCACCATGGCGAATGAAATATATTCAAAAACCACGTCGTGAAAGAGGTTGTGTTTTTTGTGAAGCAGTTCAACAGGAGGATAGCCCAGAAAATTTAATTGTATTTCGCGGCGAAAAAAGTTTCACAATTCTCAATCGTTATCCATATACAAGCGGACATCTCATGGTTGTCCCTTATCAGCATACCGCGCTGTTATCCGATTTGGATACTAGCACTCGAACGGAACTGATGGAAATTGTCAATCGGGCAATCTTGGTATTGAAAGAGGTCTATTGTCCGCAAGGGTTTAATGTCGGAATGAATATTGGCGAGTCGGCTGGTGCGGGGATTGCAGATCATATCCACATGCACATAGTCCCACGCTGGAATGGCGATACCAATTTTATGTCCACTGTCGGGGGAGTGCGGGTTTTACCGGAAGGATTGGAGGAAAGTTATGCACGGATAAAAAGTGCTTGGGAAAAATTAAAATATTAAATCCGTTCCTGATAAAACAACTGAAAAATCGGTGAGGGATTTTTCAGGAGGAGTAATGGATCTCCTAAAGTTATGTGTTTGGATTTTTATAAAGGAGGAAAAGTATGCCAAGCCAAGCAAATGAGGCGGTGATACTAAGTGCGGTGAGGACGCCAAGCGGAAGATTTCAGGGGAGTTTAAGTGGATTCAAAGCCACACAATTGGGGGCAATTGTCATCGAGGCAGCGGTTAATCGAGCGAATTTACCCGATCTTTCTCAAATAGATGAAGTGTTAATGGGGAATGTCGTTTCCGCAGGATTAGGTCAGAATCCTGCCCGCCAGGCTGCCATCCATGCGGGGTTGCCGGTTAGTGTTGGGGCAACGACCATAAACAAAGTGTGCGGCTCTGGGTTGAAAGCCGTTATGTTAGCGGCGCAGGCAATCCATGCCGGAGAAGGTGATTTGTTTGTCGCCGGTGGGATGGAAAGCATGAGCCGAGCCCCTTATCTTGTCCATGGACGCAGTGGAGAATTGCGTTTTGGACATACGCAACTCGTGGATGCCTTATTGAATGATGGCTTATGGGATCCATTTGAAAATTGGGGGATGGGTAATGCGGCTGAATTCATTGCGGATGAATGGGCTATCTCAAGAGAAGCGATGGATGAATTTGCCCTGAGTAGTCATCAGAAAGCCATCCAGGCTATAGACCAGGGCTGGTTCAAAAATGAAATTGTGCCTGTTGCAATCCCATCGAAGAAAGAGCAGCCGCTTATATTTGATACGGATGAAACGCCGCGCAGAGACACATCTATAGAGACATTATCCAAGTTAAAACCAGCATTTCAGGCAGATGGGAAAGTGACCGCTGGTAACTCCCCGGGCTTGAATGATGGAGCAGCTGCAGTGGTCGTTTCTTCACGGGAAAAGGCGGAAGAATGGGGAATTAAGCCATTGGCTCGAATCATTGGGTATGGGCAAGCGGCGGTAGATCCAAAACACTTGTTCATCGCACCCGCTCAAGCAATCCCCGCGTTATTGAAGCGGATTAACTGGAGTTTAGAGGAAGTTGATTTAATCGAGCTTAATGAGGCTTTTGCAGCACAGGTCTTAGCGGATGGAAAAGCATTGGCAGATTTAGGCTGGGATTGGAATAAAGTCAATATCCATGGGGGAGCCATTGCGTTAGGTCATCCGATTGGAGCGAGCGGCGCGCGTATTTTGACTACCTTGATATATGCCTTAAAACAGCATCAGATGAAACGTGG
>DAOTVW010000183.1:0-10950 GCA_034436035.1 Anaerolineales bacterium | reverse complement strand
TGAGTCGGTTTCAACCGACTTGTATGCCTTGAGCAGGGGATTTATCCCCGGCGAAATTGTGATACCGTCGGGCATGGAAACCCGACCTACGCATGCGATTGTATCGGCGGGGACTCAAGTCCCGCCTCAGCCCATGGAAGTCCGCTCAAGCGGACTTTCATACCTCGTGCGGGGATTTTATCCCTCGCGAAACGTGGTGGTAACATCAGGCATGGAAACCGACCTACATAATGCGGGGGATATTTGTAGGATGGGATTCCAATCCCGCCGTTGATGTTGTTGATTTCGACATCGGGTACGGAATATGACCACCGCATGCGTTTGTATCGGCGGGGACTCCCCTTGAGTCGGTTTCAACCGACTTGTATGCCTTGAGCAGGGGATTTATCCCCGGCGAAATTGTGATACCGTTGAGTATGGAGACTCGAACACCGCATGTGTTTGTATCGGCGGGGACTCAAGTTCCGCCTCAGCCCATGGAAGTCCGCTCAAGTGGACTTTTATGCTTTGAGCAGGGGATTTATCCCCGGCGAAACGGAGTGGTAACATCGGGTATGGAAACTGACCTAGATAATGTGGAAGATATTTGTAGAACGGGATTCCAATCCCGCGGTTGATGTTGTTGAATTTTTACGTCAGGTATGGAGACCCGACCTACGCTCGCCTCGAGTCGGTTTAAACCGACTTGCATCCCTTGAGCAGGTGAATTATCCCCGGCGGAATTGTGATACCGTCGGTTATGGAAACCCAACCTACGCGTCGAGTGCGAAATGAATTTCGCGTTACGGCTTGTATCCCGAAATTTATTTCGGGGTTAATGCGAGATATATTGTCGGATATAGAAACCAGACCCACAAAGGCAAAATCATTCTATCCCATTGAGTGGAAAAATTTATTTGCTTTTTATACCCATTTTGTGTCTTTTCGCATAAAATCAGAGATGTGCCGAAAACCGTCACCAAACGTGAGTGGTTTGCTATTTAAGGTACAATACCAGTGAGATTAAGCCGCGTGGTACTATGACGATTACATTTGCAATCAGTAACCAAAAAGGCGGGGTTGCCAAGACCACATCTTGTTTTAGCATCGCTGCTTGTCTGGCAGAAAAGGGCTATCGAACGCTGGTGGTCGACCTTGACCCGCAAGCTCATTTGACGATGGCTGCCGGGTACGACCCGGATAACCTCGAAAAGACGGTGGTTGATTTGCTGCTCGCTACCGGATGGCAAGCCGATTGGACTGGTGTTCGCTTGGAAACCGCCCTGGAAAATTTGCATCTCTTGCCGGGGGATTTACGTTTAGCACACATTGAGCGACAGTTTGCTGAACAGGAAGGCTATGAATATCTCCTGCGCCAAATTTTAGAACCATTATCCAGCACACTTGCACAGGATGGATCTATCCAGCAAAATTCCCTTGGCGCTTATGATTATATCTTGTTAGATTGCCCACCCTCGATGGGAACATTGACCATTTTGGCTTTAACGGCTGCCGATTGGGCATTGGTGCCGGTACAGGCAGAATATTTTGCCTCGCGTGGTTTATTGCGCCTGTTGGATGTAATTGAAGCGGTTCAGAAACATACTAATCCCGCCCTCGATTATGCTATTTTCGTTACGATGTTTGATGGACGCAATCGCATTTCCCAACGCGTGTTGGAAGAGTTGCTTCAGCACTTTAAAGATAAGATATTACCAACCCCAATCCGAATGGATACACGCTTGCGGGAGAGCCCGATCGCAGGAGAACCGGTAATTCTTTATGCACCACGCACCCGTGCCAGTCAAGAATATCGCGCTTTGACCAGCGAATTATTAGGTCAAATCCAAAGCAAGGAGCTTGCATGATGAATCAGCGAAAGAAAAAAGTTGAAGAGGCTTTGGGGAATTTGTTTTCCAACTCTCGCAAACCGGCTGAGCCGAAAGAGAATAATCTGCAACGCGCCAAGAAAGCCCCCTCAAACAAAAAAGCAGACATTGCACCTGAAGCAGAGGTTATCCAATCCAAAGACTTGCCACAAACAAATTCTATCCCCTCTTCGGAAGCACACCGCCAGGAAGCGCCACAGCAATCGAATGGCGGGCAGGCAAAAGATTCCCCTGTTCAATCAACGCCTATCTCATCAAAAATGGAACCAGAGAAAGAACACTCGTTGAGCAAGGGAGCTCATGCAATCGAACAAGAGACACGATTGGAAACACCACAACCCTCGCAAGTGCGATCTGTGCCTTCTTCACAAGAAAGTCAAGTTATATCGGGTAATGGTAAGGGGAAACAACCCATTCAAGGAGAAGCTCAAAGGGAAGAAATACATCAATTGGTGGTTTTTAGCCTGGCGGGAGAAGCCTTTGGCTTGCCCATTGATCGAGTAGAAAGCATCATTAAAACGCAATCCATCACCGTTGTACCTCATGCGCGTCCTTATGTGGTGGGTGTGACGAACCTGCGCGGCACCGTTCTGCCAGTCATTGATCTGCGCCGTCGTTTTAACTATCCCGATATAGAGAGTGATGAACAGCAGCGCATTGTGGTGGTCTCTTATCGCGACGAAAAAATTGGGCTTCGTGTGGATGCCGTTTCACAGGTCTTGAGCGTCGCAGCAAATGCGATTGAACCACCTCCCCCCTTAGTGACTGCTGTGATCAATTCAAGTTATATCACTGGGATTGCTAAAGTCGAGGAACAACTGGTGATTTTATTGGATTTGGATAAAATATTAAGCGAATGAAAATAAAGCCAGATTTACTGAATGCCCCCCATCGGCGTTACAATCCACTGACCGCCGAGTGGGTGTTGGTTTCACCGCATCGGGCTCAACGTCCCTGGCGCGGTCAGGTAGAACGGGTTGCGCCAGAAAATCGCCCCGCCTACGATCCTCAATGCTACCTTTGCCCGGGTAATTTACGGGCGAATGGGGAACACAACCCGCAGTATGAATCCACATTTGTTTTTACCAACGATTTCAGCGCCTTGCTCCCGGATGTGCCATTATTAGATGTGAGTGAGCATCCTTTACTCCGCGCTCACACTATTCCAGGAACCTGTAGGGTGATCTGCTTCTCACCGCGCCATGACTTGACATTACCACAAATGGAAGTCGCAGATATCCACAAGGTAGTGCGCGTTTGGATAGAACAAAGCGTAGAGCTGGGACGAACCTATCGCTGGGTTCAGGTATTTGAAAATAAAGGGGAAATAATGGGCTGCTCTAACCCGCATCCCCATGGCCAAATTTGGGCTTTGGATGCGTTACCGAATGAAGCAGCCAAAGAACAACGCCAGCAAGAGCAATACTATATGGAAAATAATCGGCCATTGTTGCTGGATTATTTAGAACAAGAAAGCGCTATTGGGGAACGGCTGGTGATCGAAAATGACCATTGGCTGGTGTTAGTACCTTTTTGGGCGATTTGGCCCTTCGAGACATTGCTGTTGCCGAAACGGCATATTCTGCGCTTATGTGAATTATCACCGCAAGAGGAAATTGCCCTGGCACAGATATTAAAGGATTTCTTAAACGGCTATGATCACCTTTTTAATGTCTCCTTTCCTTACTCGATGGGCTGGCATGGTGCTCCATTTGTTGAAGAAGAGGTTTCCAGCTGGCAGCTGCATGCCCATTTTTATCCTCCATTACTACGTTCGGCGACCGTAAAAAAGTTTATGGTGGGTTTTGAGATGCTGGCTGAAGCACAGCGTGACATCACTCCTGAACAAGCTGCCGCACGATTGCGCGAAGTCCTGTAGAAGCGGAAATACACATATCAATTATGGCAAAAAATCAATTTTATGTTGTTGTTAAGGGTAGAAAGCCAGGTATTTATCGGACGTGGTATGGCGAAGACGGTGCAGAAATTCAGATTAGGGGGTTCTCTAGCGCAGTTTATAAAGGATTCCCAACCGAACCAGAAGCGCGAAGGTGGTTTGAAGAACATTTAGAACAAAGGTCACAAGAGAGCAGTGCTGATTCTAAGACTAAAGGTAAGGTCCAACAAACCATCATTCCCCTTGAAAAAGAGGACTCTCACAAAAAAGAATCCAAGGAGACATCGACCCCCCCTGGTGATAAACATAAAGAAACGCAGGTTGTCATCTATACTGATGGCGCTTGTATTAATAATCCCGGAAACGGTGGCTATGGGGTGGTCATCTTACGAGATGGTAAGCGTTTTGAATATTCCGGGGGCTTTTCGCAAACAACGAATAACCGTATGGAGTTGATGGCTTGCATTGTGGGGTTGGAGCATGTGCCATCGGGATCATCGGTCAGGTTATATAGCGATTCACAATACGTAGTTAATGGCATTCAAAAAGGATGGGCAGAACGTTGGCGCGCGCGGGGTTGGCTGAAATCGGATGGTAAGCCAGCTGAAAACCGTGACCTTTGGGCAAGATTATTGGACTTGTGTGAGCAAAACGAGGTGGAATTTATTTGGCTGCGCGGGCATATTGGGAACGTGGAGAACGAACGCTGTAATATGTTGGCACAAAAAGCAGCTTCTCAACCCAATCATCCAGCGGATCAGGGATATCGTGGTTGATTCTTATTGACAGTCTGCCATTTCGGTGATAAATTATTTCTACAAGTTATCCAGCTTGGCAAAGGTGCGCTTTCTGCCCGGATGCAAAGCGCACAATGGGATAAGCCGGTGTAATGTTTAGACATGAGTCCGGCGCTGTCCCGCAACGGTAACACCACTGGTGAAGCCCGAATTCCCGCCTTTGCCTCGCTCGTACACTCCCTCGTGGTTGGGGAGGCCGGGCTGCTGAAGTTTAATCCACTTCAGAAAGATTAGCCTCCCGCCTGTTACCAAGGCGGGATTTTTATCCAACGGCTCCTCTCATCGAGGAGCTAATTTGTTTTAGGAGGATGTCCTTTGAAGCAAAAGCGAAATTGGCTGCTAATTATTGGAATAAGTTTACTGGTATTCTTTAATTTTGCTTGCTCGTCCAAAGCTCAGCCCAGCCCATTGCCAACCGAAGCGCCTGCTCTGATTCCTTCCGCAACAGCTACCCAAACCCTCATTCAGCTCAAAGATGGCTTGGGAAACGTTATCGAACTGGCACATCCTGCTCAGCGGATTGTATCGCTAGCGCCATCCAATACAGAGATTTTATTTGCGATTGGTGCGGGACCACAGGTTGTAGGACGGGATAGCTTTTCGGATTATCCAGCAGAAGCAAGCAAGGTAAAAGATATCGGCGGTGGGTTCGGACAACTGAACACGGAAGAGATCGTCGCTTTACAGCCCGATTTGGTTTTGGCGTCTGCTCTATCTTCAGCGGAGCAAGTGAAAGCCCTGCAAGATTTGGGCTTGAAAGTGTTCTCCTTGCCAAATCCAACAGATTTTGATGGGCTTTATATTAATTTGCTGACGGTTGCAACTCTCACCGGGCATACGAATGAGGCTCAATCGCTCATTAGCACATTAAAAAACCGGGTGCAGGCAGTCGAAGCAAAGATGGCTACGGTGGAAAAACGCCCCTTGGTGTTTTATGAGTTGGACAGCACCCAACCAGATGCGCCTTGGACTGCTGGGCCAAATACCTTCATAGATACACTCATCACGATGGCTGGCGGTACGAATTTTGGGCACGAATTGAGTGGAGATTGGGTTCAGGTATCCATTGAAGAAATCATACGCCGAGAACCCGATCTCATCCTGTTAGGGGATGCTACTTGGGGAGGTGTTACGCCAGAATCGGTAGCCGCCCGTCCGGGTTGGGATAAATTACAAGCGGTTCAGCATGGAACGGTCTTCGTTTTCGACGACAACCTGGTGAGCCGCCCTGGTCCGCGTCTGGTGGATGGATTAGAGGCTATGGCAGCGTTATTACAACCCCAGCTTTTCCCCACGCCCACACCCTAAGCGGACGAATGGATTTGGAATAAAAGCACCTCTATAACCGATGAACCCAAACCCGCAACACCAACCCGCCAGGCAGCTTCGCAGAACACACCCGTACCTGCTCAACATCGGCGTGTTAATCTTTGCCTTCCTTTTTAGTGTTGCGGTTGGTTCAGTGTATATACCGCCGAAGAGCGTTTTTCATGTGTTATTTCAACCTATTCTGGGAAACGACCCCAACACAGTTCCATTTTATTCCACCATCCTTTTTACAGTGCGTTTACCACATACTATTTTAGTGTGTTTAACCGGTGCAGCGTTGGCAGGGAGCGGGGCGGCTTATCAGGGATTATTTCGCAATCCATTGGCGGACCCATATTTAATCGGAGTTGCCTCTGGAGCTGGTTTAGGCGCGGTGGTGGGGTTAGCCATACACTGGCCCGCTACAGTTTTAGGTTGGATGAGCGTACCCGTGGCGGCTTTTGTGGGGGCAGTGATTACGGTTTTGCTGGTTTATAACCTGGCTAGCGTTAACCATTCTGTGCCGACCACCACCTTAATCCTGGCTGGTGTGGCGGTGAGCTCTTTTGCAACGTCTCTCACTTCGTTTATCATGTTACGTTCAAAGGATGAGCTGCATCGGGCTTTAGCCTGGTTACTGGGCGGCTCGACGATGAGTGGCTGGTCGCCGGTTTGGGCTTCTTTCCCTTATATCCTTATTGGATTGGTCGTGCTGTGGTTGCTTTCGCACACGCTCAACGTCTTGCAATTTGGCGAGGAACAGGCACAGCAACTGGGGATTCCAGTGGAGCGCGCCAAATTAGCGATTATCTTAGCGGCGTCGTTGACAACCGCAGCGGCGGTTTCATTTTCTGGATTGATCGGTTTCATAGGTTTGATTGTCCCCCATGCCATCCGGATGATTTGGGGAAGCGATTATAAACACATCATCCCGCTTTCTATTTTAGGTGGGGGAAGTGCGTTATTGCTGGCGGATATCCTGGCGCGTGTGGTGTTAGCACCTCAGGTGCTGCCACTGGGCATTATCACGGCTATGGCTGGGGCGCCTTTTTTCTTGTGGTTGTTGCGCCGAGCGAAAAACCAGTTGTATTGGTGAGGAAGGTTGACATGGAAACAATGTTGAAAGTAGAAGAGGTAAGTTTTTCGTATAATGAAAAGTTAATTTTACGGGATATCCATTTGAAAGTACACGCGGGAGAAGTCCTGGCAGTTGTTGGACCAAACGGCGCCGGTAAAACCACTTTAATACGAACGATAAGCGGAGTGCTTTCGCCTCAAAAGGGTTTAATCCAAGTGGCTGGAATCAATCTTGCCCGCCTTAATCCAACCCAAAGAGCGCGTTATCTCGCAGTTGTCCCACAAGCGCGTGAGTTACCGTCGACATTTACCGTCTTTCAAACGGTGATGCTGGGGAGAACGCCATATTTAGGATGGTTGGGAAATGCAAGTGCAAAAGATGAACAGATTGTCTGGCGTGTTTTGCGTTCCACACAATTAGAAGAACTAGCAGAACGACGCATTGGAGAGCTTTCAGGGGGTGAACAGCAACGTGTCTTGTTGGCGCGTGCTTTGGCTCAAAGCACTCCTCTTTTGTTACTGGATGAACCTACTGCTCATTTGGATTTGCAGCATCAATCCCATTTGTTAAACCTGGTGCGCCAAACCGCTGATGAATGTGGTTTGGCAGTTTTACTGGCTATTCATGATCTTAATTTGGTAGGGCTTTATGCAGACCGGGTGCTGCTACTGGTGGATGGGGCGGTGCAAAGTGTTGGGACGCCCAGCGAGGTATTAACAAAAACGAACATTGAACGCGCTTATCAAGTTAGCGTAGAGGTGATTACACATCCAAAATATGGGACACCATTAATCATACCAGATGACAATGGACAAGCGAGCAAAGACTGGAGTATTCCTGCCGCGGTTGAAAATTTGACCTCCACCCAAGAGGATCATTTCGCAGAGGCAATGTTTTCAAGCCAGAGGGTTTTCCTGGCAAAAAATTATTCCCCACTTTACTCGGACGAAAGATTTGGGGTGAAAGGGAAAAGAGGTTAATGGCAAAAGAAAATCGTCAGGGTTTAACAATTGTCTTTACCGGCAATGGCAAAGGGAAGACGACCGCAGCTTTGGGAACAATTTTTCGGGCTTGGGGCAGAGGTTTTCGCATTTGTGTGTTTCAATTTCTGAAAGCAGAAACTGGTCACTGGGGCGAGGTCCAAGCAGCGAAAAAGCTGGGGATTGAGTGGTATAAAACTGGTGATGGTTTCACCTGGACCACAAAGAATATGGATGAAAGCAAAGCCAAAGCCCTCCATGGCTGGGAATCAGCCAAGCAAAAGATCAGCAGCGGTGAGTATGATCTCATATTGCTGGATGAGTTTACTTACCCCTTAGTGTTTGGTTGGATTGATACGCAAGATACGATTAAATGGTTGCTGAACAACAAACCAGCCAATCTACATTTGATCATCACCGGGAGGGATGCACCCCAAGCATTGATCGATTATGCCGATTTGGTGACCAAGATGGAAGAAGTGAAACATCCCTTTAATCAAGGTATCAAAGCCCAGCCAGGGATTGAATTTTAGGATATTCAGATAGCATGGAATTAGAAGAACTCCTTCAAAGCATTCCTGATATTGATGAAAAAGCCGAAAATGCTGCCAGAAAACGGCAACAAGAATTGACCAAGCCGCGCGGCAGTCTGGGAAAATTGGAGAGTCTATCCATCCAAATCGCCGGGATCACTGCCCAACCAACCCCTCGTGTAGATAAAAAAGTGGTCTTTGTCCTGGCAGGAGATCATGGCGTGGCAACCGAAGGGGTGAGCGCGTATCCCCCCGAGGTGACCGCCCAAATGATGTTGAATTTTCTCCATGGCGGAGCAGCCATTAATGTCCTTGCCCGCCAGGTTGGTGCGAAAGTAGTCATCGTCGATATGGGTGTGGCGGTTGACTTGCCCGACCATCCCGATCTGGTTATCAAAAAAATCGGTCACGCTACCCATAATATCACGCATGAAGCTGCAATGACGCGCGCTCAGGCGATAGCAGCGATATTAACGGGAGCAGAGCTAGCCAGGTCTGAAATCACAAATGGCGCTCAAGCCATCGCCACCGGTGAAATGGGCATCGGCAACACCACACCAGCCGCAGCAATCATGGCGGCTCTGGAAGCAGCCCCCCTAGAGATTTGTGTTGGGCGTGGGACAGGTTTAGATGAAGAGGGGCTAAAACGAAAAAGAAACGTGGTAGAACGGGCTTTGCAGGTCAATCAGCCCAATCCCAAAGATGGTTTGGATGTTTTAAGTAAACTTGGTGGTTTTGAAATTGCCGGGTTGGTGGGGGTGATTTTAGGTGGGGCTTCAATGCGGGTGCCAGTGGTGTTGGATGGTTTCATTACCTGCGCCGCCGCTATGATAGCTGTAACGCTGCAACCACGTGTGCGCAATTTCCTTATCGCCTCACATCGTTCCCAAGAACAAGGACATCAAAAAATGTTAGAATGGCTGGGTTTACAACCGTTGTTTGATTTGGGTCTGCGTTTGGGAGAAGGGAGTGGGGCAGCCCTGGGTTTGTTTATTCTTGATGCTGCCTGCAAGATATTAAGTGAAATGGCAACATTTAGCGAAGCTGGCGTTACCGATAAGGATGATCTTTCTCATGGATAATGAACCCAAAACCAGGCGGGTTTCTGTTTGGAATGCTTTTTGGGCGGCTCTGCAATTTTTAACCATCTCCCCGCCACTCGTTAAGCACCCGTTCACCGCCTCAGAGATGGGAGCATCTATCGTTTTTTATCCTGTGGTTGGATTAATGATTGGTTTGATTTTGGCTTTGGGCAGCTGGTTATTGCAGAAAATCTTTCCAATCCAATTAACCGCCGCATTAATTTTGGGAATATGGATCATTATTAGCGGCGCATTACATTTGGATGGCTTTTTAGATGCTTGTGATGGATTATTTGGCGGTTGGACTCCCGAAAAGCGGCTGGAGATCATGCGCGACAAACATCATGGCACCTTTGCTGTGGCTGGGGGTGTGATTTTGTTGTTCGTGAAGTTCAGCGCATTAATCGCCTGTCAACTGGCTCCGTTGGCGTTAATCCTCTCCCCTATGCTGGCGCGGTGGGGGATGAGCTTGGCGATTATTGCTTTTCCATATAGCCGCCAGCAAGGCACGGGAAGGGCAATCAAAGATCATGCATCTTGGAAAGGATGGCTTATTGCCACGCTATTTGTGTTAGGAATCACTGCTATAGCTGCTTCCCTATCGGGATGGATTGCTCTGGTGGTGGTCGTGATGGTTGTGTGGGGTGGGGCACAGTTCACACTGCGCCTCATCCCAGGCCTCAGCGGTGATATCTACGGGGCAATCAATGAAGTAGCAGAGATGGCAGTTTTATTGACTTTTGCCGCATGGAATACCCATTGATGCATCCGTTTCCAGAAGTGAGTTTGCAGGTTACTCCGCAAGCAGTGTGGTTGATCTCGCAACGCAAACTAACGTCGCTCTCCTCCGCTGTGCTGGGTGGTGGTTATGGGGAATTTCATTCGCTCTTTATTTATCATGTGGACAAGAATTACGACCACCCTGATCCGCTTCACCATCTCGAGCAACTTGCCATCGAGAAAAATCTACCACCGCCGTGCATTGGATTACTGACTGCGGCGAATTTGGAACATACAGGTGTGGTCACACTGAAACAAGATTCACTGGAGGTATGTGCTATTGTCACTGCAGGGGTAAGCAATGCGACGGTTGCGGGAAAATCCTTACCGGTAACATACACTAAGATTGGCACGATTAATATCATTCTATTGCTCCAGGCAAAGCTTTCCGCGGCTGCGCTCGTCAACGCAATTATTACCAGCACAGAGGCAAAAACGGATTGTTTACACCGCTTAGGAATTCGAACGAGTGAGGGTGAATTAGCGAGTGGTACCTCTACGGATGCAGTGGTAGTGGCGCATACTGGGGATGGATTAACATTACCCTACGCCGGCCCTGCTACAGAGGTGGGTTGGCTAATCGGCCGCGCGGTGCACGAGGCATTGACAAAAGCGCTCTCAGGGTGA
>DAOTVW010000182.1:0-9416 GCA_034436035.1 Anaerolineales bacterium | reverse complement strand
AAATGTAGATTGGTTTACCACCGCTGGGTGTAGGAGAAGCAGGTGGCTGGGTTGGTAACGGTGGTAATGTCGGAAACGGAGTATTGGTCGGCATCGCGGTGGGTGTATCCGTAGGTAATGGCGTTGGCGTATCCGTTGGCAACGGCGTTGCTGTTGGAGAGGGAGTTGAAGTAGGGGTAGGCGTTGGTTGAGGTAATATCGTCGAGCAACCGCTTAACAACCAGATGAAGCCTATCCATAGGGTAAATAATTTTCGATTTGTCATATCTCACTCCTTATCATTCAATAAGCCAATTATACAAGACATATCGCCATAGGCATTCCTTACCTCCTAACCTCTTATCAATTACTCATAAAAATTTGTTTATTGCAGGAATTCCTTATTCCGGTTAAACTCCCCCACTCAGCCGATTCATTCCCCCTCCAATCAAATTATAGGTGGGTTTCCTGGCTGACAATTTTTTTAAGTTTTCCCCGTGAAGGCCATCTTACAGCCCTCCTCCAGCCAGGAAACCCACCAGTGTAAGGATTTAAACTACTGGATGAAGCGCAAACTCTGCCCCACGGCGTAAGGCTTGTTTATTTACTTCGAGGAATTTCCTATGCCGTTCCGGCAAATGATTCTCCAATGCTTTTTCAATTTCCTCTAGAGATAACACGGGCAATTTTGCCAGTAATGCGCCAAGGGCAACCATATTCAACAAACGGCGATTGCCAATTTCCTCAGCAATCTCATTAACCGGAATGAAAACGCTCTCGATATCGGTGCGCATCGGAGGACGATTCACCAAAGAAGCATTGGCAACCAACACCCCGCCCGGCACAACTAATGGTTCGTACTTGTCCAAGGAAGGTAAATTCAACACGATCGCTGCCTTCGGATTTAACACCAAGGGAGATCCAATCTCTTCATCAGCGATGATCACCGTACAATTTGCTGTGCCTCCGCGCATTTCTGGCCCATACGAAGGTATCCAGGTCACTTCCCAGCCAGCATCCATAGCTGCATACGCCATGAGCTGACCTGCAAACAAAACCCCCTGCCCACCAAATCCAGCGATGATAATATCGGTTTGCATTTTCTTCTCCTTTGCCTAAACCTTTATATTTTCCAGAGCTGGAGACACCTTGTAATCCCCGATCGGATACATTGGCAACATATGATCTTTCAACCATTGCATCGCCTCTAAAACGGAGACACCCCAATTAGTATTGCAGGTAGAGAGCAATTCAACCATCGAAAATCCAAGCCCATGTACTTGCGTTTCAAATGCCAGGCGAATTGCTTTTTTCGCCATCCGGATATTCTTGGGATCATGTAAACTGCGCCGAACGACATATCCTGCGCCATCCAACTGTGAAAGCAGCTCTGCCATTTTCATCGGGAAACCCATTGTCTCGACATCGCGGCCATGGGGAGAAGACGTGGTTTGTTGTCCTGGTAAAGTGGTTGGTGCCATTTGCCCGCCGGTCATGCCATAAATGGCGTTATTAATGAAGATAACCGTGATATTTTCCCCTCGCCCAGCCGCATGGACGATTTCGCTCATGCCAATTGAAGCCATATCCCCGTCGCCTTGATAGGTAAAAACAACCCGGTCGGGTAAAACCCGCTTGATGCCGGTTGCCATTGCTGGTGCTCGTCCGTGCGCAGCTTCGACAAAATCGCAAGTGAAATAGTTATAAGCAAAAACAGAACAACCCACCGGAGCCACCCCAATCGCCCGTTCGCGAATGCCCATTTCGTCCATCACTTCCGCAATTAAACGGTGAGCAATTCCATGCGTGCATCCCGGGCAATAGTGTGTGGGGGTATCACTCAATGATTTTGGTCTTTGATAGACTACCTGAACTGGAGCTGTAGTTGTTACCATAAAAATTTACTCCTCAATTCTTCCAATTAATCACAGCAGCAAATCGTTTCATCCACCGTTGACGTGGATCACCTGTGAGGGGGATATCTTCTTGATTTATTCGCAATATTTCCGAGAGAATTTCATCCGGGAACGGCACCATGCCGCCCATCCGCCCATAAAACTCCACCGGAATTCTCCCCTTAATTGCCCTTTGCACATCCTCCAGCATTTGCCCTGAGTTCATTTCTACAACCAATAATTTCTGTGCTTGGTTGCTAATTTTTTCCAACTCCTCAAATGGGAAGGGGCTCAGCGTGATCGGGCGCAGTAAACCAACTTTTACTCCCTGCGCGCGTGCATTTCGAACAGCGGAGAGAGCGATCCTTCCCGCAGTTCCAAATCCGACTACCACAATTTCCGCGTCATCTAAATAATATTCGCGATAACGCACTTCATTTTCCTGAATTCGATTCCACACCTGCATTAAGCGATAATTCGTAACCTCTTCATCTTTCGGTTCAATATAAATTGAGCTGAGGAAACGATGTTCCCGTCCCATTGCGCCACGGACAGCCCAATCTGGATATTCCGTTCGCAATGGACGCATGGGGGGAAGTTCAGCCGGTTCCATCATTTGACCTATATTTCCATCCGCAATGACAAACGCAATCGTACGATATTTCTCTGCTAAATCGAAAGCCAATACAGTGAGATCGATCGCTTCTTGAACGCTGGAAGGGGCTAACACAATAGGGTGATAATCCCCATGACCTCCCCCATGCACAATCTGGTTATAATCCCCTTGCGAAGGGGCAATATTTCCCAAACCAGGTCCGCCGCGCATCACATCGATTAAGACAACCGGGACTTCCGTGCCAGCGATATAGGATAGCCCTTCCATCATTAACGAAATACCGGGACTGGATGATGATGTCATAACCCTAGCCCCGGTACATGCTGCCCCATATAGCATATTGATGGCAGCTACCTCACTCTCCGCTTGGAGAAATGTCCTGCCCAAGGCTGGCAAGCGCTCCGACATCCATTCCAACAGCTCCGTCTGCGGTGTGATCGGATAGCCAAAGTAAGCTTGTACGCCCGCGCGCACCGCCGCTTCTGCCATGGCAATATTTCCTTTTAATAATTCTTTCGCCATCTCTTTTCCTCCAGCTCAAGGTTGCACAGGTTGAGCTGCTTTTTGGGGCAGCTCCCGGTAAACCGTCAATGCCGCTTCCGGGCACATAATTGCACAGATCCCACAACCGGTGCAGCCATCCATCTTTAACATTACTGGATGATACCCTTTCGGAGTTAAGTGATTCATATCCAACACCAACACATTTTGTGGACATTCACTGATACAGAGCTCACAACCTTTGCAATAATTCTCATTGACCTCAATCCATCCCTTAACGGGCATATTTAGCCTCCTATACAGACAAATATGGTTTTACGACAAATATTATCTCATTTCATCAATTATTTCGCAAGTGCTAACTGTCATATTTTGGTTGAACAAATTTCCTCGTACACTCCTCCTTATTTTTCAACCCTCTCAACCCATTTCCGTTACGGTGTAGGCGTGATGCGTGTTTTATGCTGGCTGACTAAGGATTGTAAAGTTTGAAATGCTTTTTGTAAAGCAATCTTGCTATTCATGCCTTGGGTCAAATAGGACTGCAAGGTAACATCCATTTGGGTCAGGTACAGGTTCATTTCTGGTTGAATCGGATATGCGCACCCGCCATCTAAAGCAACCATCGCCTGGGCAATAAACGGGTCGTTGATCCGCAAGGTTCCATCCTCTCCCTCTATGGTAGTAACACGGATAGGGGGAATCATCCCTGCATCCGCCAGACTCAACTGCGCTTCTGTGGTGTAAAAAGACTGTAAAAAAAGCCACGAAACTTGGTCTGCTTCGCTTTTCGCTAAACTGGTCAGAAACATATTATCCGCCTGAATGAATCCAGATAGGTGCCCTTCTTGATAAGCAGGCCAGGGATCAATCGCCAAGTTTAATGGACCGATTTCTCCAGCTAAATTATACATATTCCATGTTCCGTCAATGATCATCCCCACACGATTATCCTTAAACAGACGGATGTCATTGTCCGAGTTAAATTCAGTCATCCCGGCTTTCTCGAATTCTTTCAGCAAAAACAACCATTTTTGCGCAATGGCATAATCATCTTGTTGAAAAACGGGCATCCCGTCTGCATCCATTAATAGCCCACCTAACCCAATCAAATGCCCACCTGAATAATAAAAACTTCGTTCGAGATCCGCCCCCACTTTGCCCCCTTCAGTGGCAGTAGTCGCAAATGCAACGAATTGATCAAAGGTTTTTGGTTGAGCGGGGATGATGGTTTTATTGCGAAAAAGAACAACTCCCTTGAGCGAAATCGGCAACCCAATCTGGCGGTAGTTATATACCCCCTCCTCCACCGCTGCGGGATTAAGGGTATCGGTCAATTTATCGGATACCAAATCGGTAAGTTCCATGATATAACCTTCGTCACTCAAGCGGGGCCCCCATTCTGCCGGTGCGATGAGAATACTCGGACCGCCTCCCTGGCTCATTGCTTCTTCGAAACGGGCTTGTAAATCCAGGGGGGGTATATACCACACATCAAATTGCACATCGGGGTATTGAGATTGAAAAGCAGAAATGCGGCGAAACAACACCGAACGTTGGGTTTCATCCCACGAATGCCAAATCGTTACCGTTCCATTGATAATATTCGGTGTGGGAGTCATGGTGACGGTGGGAATTGGCTGTTGAGTTACATCAGTTGTTGGGGTAATTGGAGTGCTCGGAGAACGCGCGCCACAGCCTTGCAGGCTGATCATTCCCATGAAAAAAAATGTTATCAACCAATACAACCGCTTGATGCTCATAGGTCATATGTATTATACGCCTTTATCTAACAATTTCAGGAATTGCTCCACTATTCGCGGATCAAATAAGGTGCCCGCGTTTTGTTTGATGTAATTGCGCGTTTCTTCCTCAGACCAAGCGGTACGATAAGGCCGGTCAGAGCGTAATGCATCATATACATCCACTACCATGAAAATACGCGCCGCTAGTGGAATTTGTTCGCCTTGCAATCCTCGTGGATAACCGGAACCATCCCACCGCTCATGGTGACAATAGGGTATCTCAATCGCTTTTTCCAGGTAGGTGATTGGTTTGAGCAGTTGATACGCGAATATGGGATGCTGTTTCATGATCATCCATTCTTCAGGGGTGAGCGGCCCGGGTTTATGTAAAATCTCATCCGGGATGCCCATTTTCCCGATATCATGCAGTAACGTACCTCGGCGAATATGCACCAACTCTTCATCCGTTACACCTACCATGCGGGCTAATTTCAACGTCAGGTCCGAGACGCGCCGGCTGTGTCCTTCGGTTTCGTTATCGCGCAATTCTAATGTCCGCGCCCAACCCTCCAGAGTCGAATCATAAGCCATATACAACTGGGCATTGGATTGTTGCAAATTCTCAAACAAGCGGGCATTATCAATGGCGATGGCAGCCTGTCCTCCCAAGGTTTCTAAGAAATCCAACTCATTGGGTGGAACGCTATTCCCGGCGCGGCCAAACAGCTCCAACAAACCTACAATTTGCCCCTTAGCGAGCAAAGGACATCCCACATAATGGCGGAACCCTTCTTTTTTAAATAAAGAAGCACGATTATCCCCCAGGTTGAAATCGGCTAAATTTTGCACAGTGACAATTTGACCGGAAGACAGTATCTGGCTAAGCCCACCGTAGGTCAACGGGATTATTTGATTGGACGGAAACGGATTCAAAAAACCCCGCCCGGCAGCTAATTTCAACGCGTTCCAGTGTGATTCATATAAGAGAATATCTGCCGCATCAATGTGATAGTAGTTGATGACCTGGTCGATTAAAATATCGAGGGTTAAGCTTAGATCCAGGCTAGCATTGATCGCGTTATCAATGGTGCGCAAGGATAATAGTTGTTCGATCCTCTTTTCCATTTGCCGATCTAATTGAGCACGGTGAATAGTGTTTCCCACAATTTCACAAAATGCGGAGAGCAGATTGATCTCTTCAGGTTCAATTGATCGAGAATCAGGATATGCCACCAGCAATACTCCCATTTTTTGTTTCACAGAGGCAATCGGCAATAACACGCCATTCCACCCTTCTGGAATAGAGGAGAAAACAGAAGAAGGATTTTGCGCGGCAACACGTAAATCTTCGATGATGGTATAGGACTCTTTTTCCAACCCGCTCATTAACAAGTCAAATGGAAACGCTTTTTCAAAACGGATAGCCGGATCTATCCATCCCATCGCAGCAGCTAATTGAAATGTTTCTAAATCAGCATCATACAGCCAGAGTGCACCATTGGAACTGTCTACCACTTTTAATACTTCGGTTAAGAATTCGGGTAAGATTACGTCTAGATTACGAGCTATTCGTAATTTTCGTGAAATGAGATTGATCGCTTCTAATTCCGTTACGCGCCGTCTGGTTTTATTCAACAACTGGGCGTTGCGCACCGCCGATGCTGCCTGTGTCGCAAACATTTGCAACAAAGCTATCTCTTCTTTTGTAAATCGATGCGTTTTCGGATATACCTCTGTGACCAGTAAAACGCCGATTAATTCTCCACGGTAGATCATCGGCACATCCAGCGAGGAAGTATAGTGCAATCCTTCATAAATTGGCGAACGGCCTTCCCAACTCGAGTAATCCTCAACGACCATTGGCTTTCTGGAAACTGCTACCCGCCCCGAAATACTCTCCCCTAATTTCATCCGAATGCCAGGTTGAACACCAATATTCTTTGCTGCAACTAACTCTAAATCTTTCCTCACCGGATCAAAGAGATACATCCCCCCGCGCTCCATCCCGAGTAACGCGATTGCCCGATCAAGTGTTAGATTGAGTAGCTGGGGTAATTCCTGAATACCAGCCAAGTCGCGCGTTGTCTCAAGTAATGCCTCCATTTGGCGTGCTTTTCGTTGAGTTTCCTGAAAGAGTTCGATATTCTCTAAAATACCAGCTGCGTGTGCAGCCAGCAATTCCAACAACTCCACATCTTCCGTGGAATACACACCAGGAGTGTAACTTTGTGCAGAGAGCATCCCCAATATTCGTCCATTATGCTGAATTGGCACCGCCACAAATGAACGTACTTTATCCGCAGAACCAAAATGGAAAGCATCTTTCTGTAAGAGAGGGTGATCTTGCAGATCTTGAACCAATATGGATTCTTTTTTATCCATCACCATCCCACACAATCCCTGATGGAGAGGGATGCTTTTCGATAACACTCTTTCCCCGCGGTCGATTCCATAAACCAAATCCACTTTCTTGGTCTGTTTATTTTTCAACGTGATGACAAACGCGTCTGCGGGCATGATCTGCTTGACCGCTTGATACAATGCATGGCATACTTTTTCGATATCATAACCCGATTCAATCAATTCCTGGCTGGCATGATGTAAAACAGTCCTTTTTTCGGCAAGATTTTCCGCCAGAATCCGTTGATGCTTCTCTGAAATTTCTCGTCGCAACCGTCCTATACCTGATCCTAATAACCCCGCAATCGTGATTAACAAACGCTCATCACTCTCTGAAAACGCACGCAACTGATAACTCTCCGCATTTAATACCCCAATTAATTCCTCGCCAACCTGGATAGGAACACAGAGTTCAGATTGGATATTAGGATTAGCTGGAAGGTAATTGCTATCTGCGCGCACATCCCCTAATCTTTTCGGTGTTCCATTTAGTGCAACCATTCCGGACACGCTTCCAGGCCCGATAGGGATGATCAATTGTTTCGCTCCACAACCTGCTCTATGGTAGCTCGGATGAAGGGTTAAGGTATTGCTTTCATTATTTACTAACAACACACCAAAATTTTGTGAATATAGCGCTTCACCAACAATCTGAGTAACCTTTGTAATTAATTCATCCTCGCTCGATGCATTAACCCCTGCAACCGCCACAGCATGCAGGACTTGCAATTCATTGAGCTGCTTCTGAATATAGGAGACCATTTGAATGCGGGCGATGATCGCCCCTAAATGGCGCGCCAGTAATCCCAGCAGATGCGCTTCATGTTCATGAAAGCCATTTTCGCGGTTCGCAGCGAAGAGTATCCCGCCCAACCGTTCTTCGGTATCAAACGGAACAACCAACACACTTTCCACACCAAATCGTTCGGCAAAATGCTGGAATTTCTCAGGAATCTCGGCAATGCTATTGGCTATGAAAGCTCCTTGTTGGGATAAATCCCACACTTCTGTGCCAAATTGTACTGGATAATGAAACTCAGATAGCTCAGACTCTTCAACACCAAAGGCTGGAATTTGCGCTTCAATCTCCTCCGTTTCTGGATTTGATAAGGCAATAACCACTTTTTTTGCACCAATTAAAGCCGCAATGCGCTCACTGAGAACTTTGAAGATCGATGGCAAATCGGTCATTCCGGTCAAGGTGCCAGAGATCTCATAGAGCATTTCGAGTTCCTGGGTATATTCATTTAACCTTTGATTGGTTTCAACCTGCTCGGTAAGGTCACGCCCAACTCCCACAATGCCTATAATTCGGTTTTCCGTATCTCGTAACGGTGAAGAATGAATTTGAATGGTTTTCGTTCCGGTAGGAGAGTTCATTGTCCAATCATAGACGACGTTTTCCCCGAGCAAGACACGCAGGTTCGCCAGATGATGGGGTAAACTGGCTTCGATACCAAAAACCTCGCGCGCCGTTTTACCCAATAAATCTGCTGGAAGGATATTCAAATCCCATACCCACTGTCCAAAAATGCCATTAAAGCGTTCATCCATGTCCAATGTGAACACTAGATCAGCAATGGAACCAATCAGGGATTGAAAACGCTCTTCATTGGTGCGTAAAGCAGTCTCTTGGCGAATGGTTTGGGTGCGATCTTGTTTAATAGCGATGAAATGCGTGATCGCCTCACCGGATAAGGCTATTGGTGTGATTGTTAAATCTTCATAATAAACTCGCCCGTCTTTGCGCCGGTTGATTATTTCCCCCGACCAAACCCGTCCATCCAGAATAGTGTCCCATAACTTTTTATAGAATTTGCGATCTTGCCGACCAGAATTGAACATGCGCGGGTTTTTCCCGAGCATTTCCTCTACGGTATAACCGGTTAATTCCTGCATCGCCGGATTTGCCCAAATGATCTCCCCCTCGCGGTTGGTAATTACAATGCCATTGGCTGTGGCATTTAACGCTTTTTCCAGTAAGCTTGTAATTTCATTTGGTGTCTCATGAAATAATCCTTTAGTATTATTCCCTTTTATTTGATTTTTCAACCTGCTCATCTTTCATCTTACCAATATTAAATAATATATCTAAAACCACCGGCAATTGAGTATAAATTTTCCTCTTTGACAAAAACCTGTCTGCTCCTGCGGCAAAAGCATCCTCTTCGAAAGGCTTTTCCTCGTTCATCGTTAACAGCACTACTTTAATCCTCGGAGCATTACCCTTGATGAACTGAGTTGCCTGTAAACCATTTATTCCTTTCAAGTCAAGATCCA
>DAOTVW010000181.1:0-2342 GCA_034436035.1 Anaerolineales bacterium | reverse complement strand
GTTGTTGCCAATTAAAGCAAGAGCATAAACAGTCCCGTTTATTCCTAAACCTAACATATCTCCCGTGCCAACTCTGTTCCAACTTGTTCCATCCCACATTCCTATAAAGATTGCGGTAGTTCCACCAAGTGTGGTAAAATTCCCGCCCGCGTATAAATCCGTTCCCATCACCGCCAGCGCATAAACATCGTTATCCATCCCAGAACCCAGAGCATGCCAGCTCGTACCGTCCCAGCGCGCTATCTTGTTTACAGCCACACCGCCGGCTGTGGCAAAATACCCGCCAGCATACAAATCCGTTCCCATAACAGCCAGCGCATAAACACTTCTATCCATCCCATAACCCAGAGCATGCCAGTTAGTACCGTCCCAGCGTGCTATGTTGTTTACAGTCACACCACCTGCGGTGGTAAAACCACCGCCAGCGTATAAATCCGTCCCCATAACAGCCAGCGCAAAAACAGTGCCATTCATCCCAGAACCCAGAGCATGCCAGCTCGTACCGTCCCAGCGCGCTATCCTGTTTACAGTCACACCGCCGGCTGTGGTAAAATACCCGCCAGCGTATAAATCCGTTCCCATTACAGCCAGCGCCCAAACACTTCTATCCATCCCAGAACCCAGAGCATGCCAGCTCGTCCCGTCCCACCGGGCTATCCTGTTTACAGCCACACCGCCGGCTATGGTAAAATTCCCGCCAGCGTACAAATCCGTTCCCATTACAGCCAGCGCATAAACTTCGTTATCCATCCCTGAACCCAGATTATGCCAGCTCGTACCGTCCCAGCGCGCTATGTTGTTTACACCCACACCGCCGGCTGTGGTAAAATTCCCGCCAGCGTACAAATCCGTTCCCATTACAGCCAGCGCATAAACTTCGTTATCCATCCCAGAACCCAGAGCATGCCAGCTCGTACCGTCCCACCGGGCTATGTAATTCGCAGAAACTCCACCCGCCTGGGTAAAAGATCCACCAACATACAAGTCTGACCCCAGTACCGCTAGAGCATAAACCTCCCCATTTAAATCACCAAGGAAGAATCTTCCATCCCAATAACCCTCTGTAGTGCCAGATGCTGCTGGCAATAGCTGATCCTGGGTAATTTCAGAAGCCGGAATAAAACGTGGCGGCTTCCCCGGCTCGGATATCATTCTAAAACCATGCACATCATAACTTCCGCTTTTCCCACCACCCAGCCTGACCGTTCCGTCTGGATTCAATATCTCCGCTACCGACCTCAGCTTCGCTGGCTTCTTTATACCATCATCACTAAAACATGGCTGAATAAGCATAATCATTAAAAGAATTAGGTAGATTATAAAACACCTTTTCCTCATATTAACCCTCCTTTACTGATGATAATGTCTGCAGTTTATTATTAGAATAAACAAGACTCAAATTCACGGGTAACTTAAGAATGTTAATTAGACGCCAATCTTTGAAAACTTTCGCTCTTCTCTTGGAAAGCAGACTCATGTTATTATCACAAAACTCAGAAATAAGTAAGTTATCAACACTAAGAAACGAGCAATCTGAATTTCTCCTTCGCTTAAATAGAACCCAAGACATTTTCTTTATTAAAAGCACACAATTAGCCTCTTCTTTTCCATACACGTCATGGACCCCGATGACGTCTAAAAAATTATAAAAACAATGGTTTATCTTTTGTCAAGAAATTTTTTCTTTTGGGTTTGACCATAATATCAAATTAAGAAAACAAGACGCGAGAAATTACCATTTAAGCATGATAGACATTAGCATCTTTGTGACAAAATTAGTAATATGAGGATTCGTTCAGGGTTCTCAATTGCTAGGGTATAAAAATTTTCGCGCTTTAATTTCTTAGGAAGCGGCTCGTATGCTAGTGCATAAAAAAGTTCGCGATTTGATCTAGGAGGATGAGCCATCTTATATCTCCCTTTAAAGACTTTAAGCTTAAGAAAGGAGGTTTTTACTTACGATGGATCAAATAGATTATAAGGCATTGCTGGAGAAAATGTTAACAGGGTTTTTACTGGAGGATGATCCGCTGAAGGCGATGCTGGAGTGGCTGACAGAGGAACTGATGCGGGTGGAGGCAGAAACTAAAGTAGGGGCTTCTAAAGGCAAACACAGCCAGGAAAGGACGACCCATTTTTCAGGCTACCGGGTAAGGAGACTGCACACTCGGTTGGGGACACTATATCTGATGGTAACCAAGGTAAGGAAGGGTGGTTACATACCGTTTTTTGTGGCAGAGAAGAAGAGGAGCGAGGTGGCGCTAATGAGCCTGGTGCAGGAGGCGTTTATCAATGGGGTATCGACGAGGAAGGTAAAGCGGCTGGCTAAGAGCCTGGGGAGA
>DAOTVW010000180.1:0-5452 GCA_034436035.1 Anaerolineales bacterium | reverse complement strand
ACGGTTACCACATTATTTTTACATCCATATTTCTAGCCATATAACAATCCTCTCAGTGTATAATTATTAAAATTTGTTTTCATCAGGCAACCTATGATACCCATTCGCGATAACATCCGCTCTTATTCTTTCCCGCTGGTGAATTACACTATCATCGGCCTTAATACGGCGGTGTTTCTCTTTGAATTGACAATGCCCGCCAAGGTCTTAAATCAATTCCTTTTTACCTTTGGTTTAGTGCCCGCCCGTTTGCATTTGCTGCAGCCCTGGTTATTGATCGCTTCACCCCTGCCTTTAATCACCTTATTTACCCACATGTTCCTGCATGGGGGTTGGCTGCATTATTTGAGTAATATGTGGGTGTTGTTTATTTTTGGGGATAATGTTGAAGACCGCATGGGGTCGGGGCGTTATCTTTTGTTCTATATCATTGGTGGCTTAGCTGCTGCATTTACCCAAGCGATCATTGATCCAACCAGCAAAGTGCCAGCAATTGGTGCAAGCGGTGCCATTGCGGCGGTGCTGGGGGCTTACTTTTTGCTATTCCCTAATGCACGTGTGATCACGCTCATCCCACTCTTTTTTATCCCCTGGTTTATCGAGATCAGCGCTTTCGTTTTTCTTGGTCTTTGGTTCGTGACCCAATTTTTCTCAGGGATTACGGCTTTGGCATCCCCGGCCGAAGTCAGCATGGGTGGGGTGGCATGGTTTGCCCACATCGGTGGATTTATCTTTGGTTTGATTACGGCAAAGTTGTTTATTCCACGCCGTCATCCAGCTTTTACCCGGACTTATCATGATGAATATTTTCCATGGTGATTTAAACTTGGGAGGTTGACAATGGACTTTACCATATTACTGTTTTTATTTTTCCTGCTCTCTTCCCTTCAACCGGTAATCCGCCAGCGCATGTTGGAAGCCAGCCGCACGCGCATGTTGCGTTCGCTGGAAGCGAAGCGGAACTCACGGGTCATTGCCCTGATTCACCGTCAGGAACGGCTGTCTTTTCTCGGTTTTCCGCTTGCCCGTTATATTGACATTAATGATTCGGAGGAAATCCTGCGGGCAATAAAATTAACCGATCCGGATATGCCCATTGACTTGATTTTGCATACGCCTGGGGGATTGGTATTGGCTGCGGAGCAAATTGCCAAAGCGCTCTGTCGTCATCCCGCAAAAATTACGGTGTTCGTCCCTCACTATGCTATGTCGGGCGGGACATTAATTGCCTTGGCTGCGGATGAAATCGTTATGGATGAAAATGCCGTGTTAGGGCCGGTAGATCCGCAGATTGGACAACAACCAGCTGCTTCTATCCTGGCCGTTTTGCAGCAAAAAAGCATCGATCACATCAACGATGATACGTTGATTCTGGCAGATATCTCTCGCAAAGCCATTCGTCAGGTGGAAGATACGTTATATGAAATTATTGTCACCCACGCTGAGCCCGAGAAAGCCCGTGCCTTGGCAGAGGTGCTAGCCAGCGGCCGTTGGACACATGATTACCCCATCTCGGTGGAAGAAGCGCGTGGTTTGGGGTTGCCAATTTCAACCGATATGCCTAAAGAGGTGTACCAGTTAATGAATATGTACCCTCAATCCGGAATGGGGCGGCCTACCGTAGAATATATCCCTGTGCCATATCCTTTGCATCGCCCAGGTACGCGGGAAAACAAGAGCTAAGAAAGGCAAACTATGAACGAAGCAAATTCGGAATTGCAAAAACCAGCCGAAGAAGGTGCCGGAAAACCAACTCCGACTCCTGAAAAAGCGAGTAAAGGAGCTGCTCCAGTAAAAAAAGAAAGCGCCGCCGCTCGCTTTTTCCGGCGGGTATTGCGCTGGACTTTGGGAATATTAATTGTCTTTGGGCTAGGAGTGATTAGCGCGCTATATTTGTGGTATCTTCCACTCCGCCAGGCAAATATTTCCTTAAACAAAGATTTACTCGCGGCTAATGAACAAATTACCCAGCTAAAACAACAGGTCGCAGACCAAACGGTTCAACAGAATAAAGCCCAACAGGAAATCGATCAACTGAAATTAGCGGATTATCAAAGCCAAATTAAGAGCGCGCAGCTGGAAGTAGCTAACGCGCGCATAGCGCTTTATCAAAATGACCCTAACCAGGCATTATCTGCTTTGGAAAAAGTCACCAGCATGTTAACTTCCTTACAACTAAAGCTCCCTCAAGATCAACAGACTCGCATCGCTGATCTACAAGCTCGTTTGGATTTAGCCAAAAAGGAAGTAAAGGATAACACTTACGCGGCTCAATCGGATTTGGATGTTTTGGCGCAAGGATTGAGCAGTCTCTCAGGGATGCTTGTTTCCCCATAAGATAATCAGATATGGATAAGAGACACGGAGCTGATAGGATATCCTGGTTTCTATCAGCTCTGTGTTTATTCAGGGATTTATTTAATCCAACTCAGCCAGAGCGCTGGGATTGCTGTATCACGGCGAACGATGGTTTGCGACATACCCGATAGTAAGTCTACCTTAATGAGTTCCCAGCCGTGCTCCGCTTGGGCGACATAAGCGAAGGCTTTTTCATCTGGCGAGAAGGCGCCAGTTAGAATGGATTGGGCATTCCCTAAGTCCATCGCTTCTCCAGAACTTAGGTTTAACAATCGAAAAGTAGGTAAGGTTTCTCCCTCTACAGCATTTATGGGGAAAAATAGAGCAGCCAGGTATTTCCCGCTTGGGGAAATCCAATAATTGCCATATAGTCTCATCCCTTCCTGGTGCAAATTGAGCGATTGGATTGGATTTAATTGGCCAGCCTCGATATCCAGCTGGCAGATTGCGTTTACATCTGCGTTTTTCTGCGAAGGTGAACAAAGGGTGAAAACGGTAGTAGCGCTCGTCCATTGGGCAGGAGTGATGCTCACATCGATTGTATTGGATGCGGTGAGATTTTTAACTATTAACGGAGATCCATCTGGGGTAAAGTCGGCTAAAAAGATATCATCCTTGCCAGTGCCAGCCCGATCGGCACCGCTGAAAAGGATACGGTAATCCGAAGGAGCAAAGACTGCATTGTAGAGATCCAGGCTGGGGGGCAGGACAAGTTCTTGTGGCTGGCAGGAGGAGGATATTCGGCAATTTAAGTCCATCCAGATATACTTCCAGCCAGGAGCAGCGGGGGCATGATTGGGCAGACGGAAAATCCCATAGCGTCCATCGAACGACCAATTTGCGGTTATAGAAGTGCCAATTAAGTTGTCAATGTTGGATGGAAAACGGTATAAAAAATGAGGAAGGGATTGGTCAAAACGAACACTAAAAAGCTGGATTTCATCTACATAATCGATATCATCTTTCGTTTTGCTCACTCCGGCGAGATAGTCCATCCCTAACCGGTCGGGGTGAACGAATCCTTGTGTTACCACGCCGGGTAAATTCGCCAACAATCGGGGAGATTGGTCTGGATGAACCAAGAATATTTTTGACTGATCGCCCTCACTCAGAGAGAAGAGCAAATCACCCTTTTGCATGGGTTCACCAGTGGAATGATAGCCGGTCAGAGCACGCAGAGTGGGCGTTGCTAATGGGGTAAAATTGGCGGGACTTACCTCTAGAACGGTCGGAGTTGGTATTCCATTTGTCAGGGAGTTTTTGGCCGTTCCATTCGGTATTGTAAAGGAGATTTCGTAAGGTCCCGTTATAATCACACTGGCTTTAATGATTGGGATTGTGATTTTGCCATGGATTTTTCCTTCCGGATGGATTAATTCAACAAAAATATCTTTTTTACCACTCAGAATTCCACTGCCATATAAATCAGGGATATTTTCTGGTTTGCCTAGCTCAAGCAGAATGGGGGTGATTTGATGATAAGGCTGTAATGGTTCATCGGCATTGAGGGTAAGCCGTAAGCTGTTGACACCATCGCCTATTAGTGTTGCTTTACTGAAATGGAGGGTGGCTCCCATAACCTGGACTTGAGCGTTAATGGAGATGGAATCATTTGGTTGTGGATTGTCTCCTAAATCAACCGTGATGTACTGATCGGGAATATCAATATCCGCCAGAACAGCTGGAATGGAGAGGGTGACTTTTTGATCTGCGGGCAGGGTTGGGAAGAGCAAAGTATTGCCTTCTTCCCTTGTCAGGGATACGCTCACGCCCTGACTGGTGATAAGTTGCACTGGTTGATTCTCGGTTTGCCAGGTCGTGCCCAAATTGGAAGGTTGCAGCGCTGGGTTGAGATATTTCATCTGTAACAGTAGAGAGGTTTTTTCATCCGAAGACGCTGCCGCCAAGAGGCAAAGCTGGATCGGATCTTTTTTCACACAAAGATCTTCCGATTCAGTGGATGGCGGAAGGGATGGTTCATAAGGAGGGATCACCTGAACATCTGGTAAAGCAGATTGCGCGGCTGGTATCCAGCGTAAAGGCAGCCGCCAACCTTCCGGTAAAGCTAATGTGGCTTGATCTTGGCTATTGGGTATAGGCGGGAATATGACTTGGATACCAGACGTGTTGGGTTGGTCTGGAAAATAATGCCAGTCTCTCATTGCCAGTTGTTCTCCAGATGGTAGGGTGAGCCATGCCCGATCAAGCGCTGGAGCTATTGGTGTGAATTTCAAGAATAATATCGTTTCGGTCGGTGTGGAGATTCCGCGCATAACGGTCAAGCTTTGCTCAGAATGTGTTTGACGAACCGGTTGTGCTAAGATGCGGGTAGTGCTGCGCGGTAGAAAACCCACATCAGAGATATAGATATATCCAAGCATCTGACTGACTGCAGCCAATACCGGTTGATAGAAACCAATTATGAGGGTTAAAATGATGGCAAGAATAACAAACCCAAGGCGCGGCATTGAAAGGGATGGAAAGGTTAACCGTTTTTCTTTTCCATAGCGGGTGCGTTCAATCCAAGCTTGTCGCAAATCAGCGGGAATGGTTAATTCTTCTTCAAGTGGTAGCTCCATGATGATGTGCCCCATTTCGATACCGGCTGTAATGGCAGGGCCTTTTTCATCGCAGGATTGGTCAGATAAACCAAGCATGCTATCGAGTGCCTGGGAGAAACGCAGGATGGGTTCATCGGTCATGGATTCACCTCATTTTCGGTCAAAATTTTTCGTAATTTTAGTAATGAGCGGTATATAATCACTGCCACATTTTGCTCGCTAATCCCCAATAAATGACTAATTTGGCGGTTTGTGAGTGGCCCCGCAAATTTAAGGGCGATGATCTGACGTGCTCTCGAGTCGAGGGTCTGTAATGCCTGTAGTACTGCTTCTTTCTTTTCTTGTCTGATTATTGCCATTTCTAATTCACCGGTTTCAAGGTCGGGTAAATCATCGTCAATGGGGTCAGAGCTATGGACTGTTTCCATTTTCCAGTGGTTGATCGAGAGATTGTGTGCAATAGCAAAAAGCCAAGTTTGAATCTCCCCTTTATTCGAATCATAACTGGAAAAATGAAGGAGAGCTTTTTCAAA
>DAOTVW010000179.1:0-20290 GCA_034436035.1 Anaerolineales bacterium | reverse complement strand
CCATCCAGGCATACTATCATAAAGGGGTTCAAATGGGCTTAGATCCGCTGGGCCAAGGGGAAGATTCGGATATGTTTTTCCTTGGGATCGATATGCATTACAAATTTTCACTTCCTCAAACCCACTCAAGACATCCAGTTTCGTCATCGTTAACGCGTTAACACCATTGATGCGGATCGCATAGCGTAATAAGACCAAATCCAACCAACCGACGCGTCTTGGTCTGCCAGTAGTTGTGCCATATTCATCCCAAGGATTGGCACCGCTGCCACGTAAACGCTGCGCGGTCTCATCGAACACCTCCGTTGGAAAAGGACCAGAACCGACGCGGGTTTGGAAGGCTTTGGTAACGCCAATCACTCTACCTTCGCAGCCCACCCCGATGCCAAGTCCTAATAATGCCCCAGCCGCGGTTGGATAAGAGCTGGTAACAAAGGGATAGGTGCCATGGTCTAAATCGAGCAAGCTGCCTTGGGCGCCTTCTGCAAGAACTTTTTTCCCTGACTTTAATGCTTCGTGTAAAAGGGAAGAAACATCTCCAATGTATGGACGAATCAGTTGAGCGTAGTCAAGGTATTGTTGAATAATTGGGGAACTTTCCAGAGGATCAGTATGAAATAATTGGGTTAATTTTTGGTTGACTGCTTCGAGATGTTTTTGTAATGTATCGGCGAAACGTGCTAGGTCAAGCATTTGTTCAATGCGGATGCCAGAACGACTGACTTTGTCCGTATAGGTTGGTCCAATTCCACGCAGGGTGGTGCCAATTTTGGTGTTTCCAAGAGACATTTCCTGGGCTTTGTCTAATGCTAAGTGGCCCGGGGTGATCAGATGAGCAGCGTATGAAATCATTAATCGCTGTGGATTGACTTCCACGCCATTGGCGTGTAGCATCTCGATTTCGGATAAAAGCGTTTGTGGATTGATCACCACTCCATTACCAATTACTGCAATTGTCTGGGGGTGAATGATTCCGGATGGGATTAAATGTAATTTGAATACTTTTTCTCCCACGGTCACGGTGTGACCCGCATTATCACCACCGTTATAGCGAGCAACATAATCGGCTTGCCGTGAGAGTAAGTCTACTACTCTCCCTTTTCCTTCGTCTCCCCATTGTGTTCCAATGATGATATCTAATGGCATGATAAACCCTCCGCTGAACAAACTAAATAGAAACGATATCGGATCCCCTCAATTAATTCTAATGTTGTACAATATAACTGCATCAAAATATTCACAATCAGATTATAACCATTCTGACAGAAAGTGACAGGGAAATTTTAAAAAGGAGATTCAGATGCGAAAAAAAATCATTTTAGTAACGGGAGCAGCGGGGGAGATTGGCACGGCATTGATTGATCAATTAATATCCCAAAAGGTCGAAAACATCCTAGCCCTGGATATCCGCCCGGTTGATGAGCGGTTGCGTTCAAAAGTCATCCAGGTTGTTGGGGATATTTGTGATCATGCCCTTTTGGAGCGGCTGGTTAGTGAATATGAAATTGAGACCATTTATCACCTCGCCGCATTGTTATCGACACGCGCGGAATTTACACCAGAAGCAGCTCATCGGGTTAACGTAGAAGGGACATTGGGTTTGCTGCAGATTGCTGGTGAGCAATCGGATTGGCGGGGAGAAGCCGTGTTGTTTATCTTTCCCTCCTCTGTGGCGGTGTATGGGTTGCCTGATTTGAAAACAAAAACGCAATTCCCTAAGGTAAGGGAATGGGAGTGGAATTATCCACGCACTATGTATGGTTGTAATAAGCTTTACTGCGAGATGCTGGGAATTTATTATAGTGAATTTTACCGCCAATTAGCCGCCGAACGACCGGTCATGCTGGACTTTCGCTCTGTGCGCTTCCCGGGATTGATCAGCGCTTATACTGTACCGAGTGGCGGTACTTCGGATTATGGGCCTGAGATGCTCCATGCTGCAGCAAAGGGGCAACCGTATGCTTGTTTTGTTCGTCCAGATACGCGTATTCCTTTTATGGTTATGCCAGATGCAATTAAGGCATTGATTGATTTAGCTTCTGCAAAACGTCAGCAATTAAGTCGTAAGGTGTACAATGTGACTTCGTATAGCTTAAGCGCGGCAGAATTTCGGGAAATGGTAATGAAAGCATTTCCAAAGGCGGAGATCACATTCGAACCAGATTTAAAACGACAGGGCATTGTAGATAGTTGGCCCGAGGACATGAATGATAATGACGCCCGGCGCGATTGGAATTGGAAACCAGAATACGACTTGGAACGCTCTTTTGCGGAATATTTAGTCCCTAATATCCGCAAAAGATATCAGGCTTGAAAATTAGTGAGTAGAAAATAATTCATTAAATACCCCTGAGGGCCTGAGCCGTCTCTTGAGGCAAGAGTGGTTAATGCTATTGATTTTTATATGGATAAAGGCTCAATTCTTCAGTTATTTTCCAATGCTTTCTACTATAATATATTGATTTATTGGTAAAAAATAAACACCAAATCTAGTCAATTTTTACAATCATGGAGGCAAAATGGAATCACTGCGAGTAGGTTATATTGGTTTAGGGTTGATGGGAAAGTCGATTGCGCGCAATATCTTAAAAGCCGGATTCCCGCTAGTGGTACATAATCGCAGTCGCGCTGCGGTGGCTGAATTAGTAAAAGAAGGTGCAAAGGAAGCTTTCACTCCGCGCGAAGTAGCAACAAACGTTGATGTGGTTTTCACGAACTTGCCGGATACACCAGATGTAGAAAGCGTTGTTTTAGGGAAAGATGGAATTATCGAAGGGGCACATGCTGGTTTGATTTATGTGGATAACTCGACAATTAAGCCAGCTGTAGCACGAGACATTGCACGAAAGCTCGCCGAGGTTGGTGTGCAGGCGCTTGATGCTCCTGTCAGCGGGGGTGATATCGGAGCACGCAATGCAACGCTGGCAATCATGGTCGGTGGTCCTGCAGAAGCGTTGAATAAGGTGATGCCAGTTTTTCACGCGATGGGGAGAACCATCACGCATGTCGGTGATGCCGGAGCAGGACAAATTGCTAAAGCTGCCAATCAAATTATGGTGGCAGCCCAAATGGTTGCAATGGGTGAATTGTTGATTTTTGCAGAAAAAGCTGGAGCAGATCCCCAAAAAGTAGTGGAAGCGATTAAAGGCGGTGCAGCTCAATGTTGGACTTTAGATGTTAAACCACAACGGTTATTTGTCGGAAATCGTTCCCCTGGTTTCAAGGCATATATGCAAGCGAAAGATTTAGCCATCGTAATGGAGACTGCCCGGGAATACGGAATCCCGCTACCCAGCGCGGCAGTTCATACGCAACTTTATCAAGCTATGCTCGAAATGGGAATGCGGGAGTTAGATAACTCTGCCGTAATTGGGGTAATCGAATCATTAGCCAACCATAAACTTCAGGTCAAGCAAGAGGAGCAAGATTGAAGCAATATCAATTTAATTGGGAAGAAGGCACTGACTTTCTCATCATTCTCGGTGGAGTATTCCTTCAGGCACTTGGAATGCGTCTATTCCTTATCCCAGCCCACCTAGCCAGTGGAGGTGTGGCTGGGTTAGCCCAGATAATTAACTATCATACGCATTTTCCAATTGGTATTATGGTAATTCTAGGGAATATTCCGCTTTTTGTTTTGGGATGGCGTTACTTGGGTGGTTTCCGTTTTGCCTTGCGGACGATTTTTGCGGTGGTTGTATTTTCTGTTTTTGTAGACAGTTTAGCTTGGATTCTACCGGCGAATGGTTTAACCCGAGACCTCAATTTAAATGCTTTATATGGGGGCGTAATTAGTGGTATTGGCTATGGATTAGTTTATCGCGGTAAAGGTACTAGCGGGGGAAGTGACATTCTTGGAAGGATATTGAACCACTGGAAAGGAATTTCGATATCCCAGAGTTATTTACTAACCGATGCGGGTATCATGTTATTAGCTGGTCTTTCGTTTAGCTGGGAAAATGCCCTTTATGCTATCGTGAGCCTATATATCAGCGGATTAGCCGCTGAGGCTGCTCTCGAGGGTTCTAATGTGGTTCGGACAGTAATGATTATCACGGATAAGCCGGAAGAGATTCGAATGAAAATATTGCATGACCTTGAACGCGGCGTGACAATTATTCCGGCAGTTGGAGGTTATAGTGGGGTAACGAAAAGTATCCTTTATTGTGTGCTATCTCGCTCAGAAATTGCACAGATAAAGGCAATGGTGCGGCAGGTTGACCCGGCTGCATTTGTGGTCATCAGCCAAGCCCATGAGGCGTTAGGGGAAGGATTTAAACGTTTTGATTAGCCGCTGCTGAAACCTCCCGTCATATAAAACGTATAAAGATATAGGATAAACCAATGGCAAGTGCAGAAGAAAATAATCGTGCCGATGAGATACATTGGTTAGAGCAAGCATTGCATGGTGATGCGGATAGTTTTATGCATTTAATAGAGTTATACCAAAAGCCAGTTTTTAATCTTTGTTACCGCATGCTAGGCAATCGGGAAGATGCCGAGGATGCCGCGCAGGAGACATTCCTACGTGCCTATTCTCATCTAAAAAAATATGATTTTCAGCGCTCGTTCGCTACTTGGCTACTCTCCATTGCAGCCCATCATTGCATCGATCAATTGCGGAAAAATCGAATTAACCTTGTATCGTTAGAAGACTTAGTTTCAGGAGATATTTCTGATCCTTTACCAACCCCAGAACGAAAAGTGGTTCAACGAGACGAACAGCAAAAAGTCCAAAAAATTTTACTGCAACTCACCGAGTTAGATCGGGCAGCAATCATTTTCTATTATTGGTATGACATGTCTTATGAAGAAATTAGTGAAACGTTACATTTATCGGTTAGCTCAGTTAAGAGCCGCTTGCACCGAGCAAGAAAAGCTATGGCAAGCCTTTGGCGGGAGCAGTCCAATGTTTCCGGCTCTGAACTAGAAAGGAAGCGCTATGAGACACCAGTTGTTTGAGGAATGGTTATTTTCGAAGGACGATTTGGATAGCGAACAAAAAGAATTACTCAATAACCATACACAAACTTGCCAACACTGCCAGACAATGGAAACAGCCTGGAATGAATTGATACTCCAGATGGATACCAAAATATGGTATTCACCAGATGAAGGCTTTGCACAACGCTGGCAATCTCGACTAAAACAGCATCAGATCTTGGAACAACAAAAGCATGCATATTGGGCATTTATGCTTACCGCAGGCGGCGCTTTCATCTTTGCAATACCTTTATTTCTATCGGTTATCTCTGCTTCCCCGCTCACGGAAATTTGGACTGCATTCTATCGCGTTTCGGTTTTGGCGCAATACACACAGGATTTAATATCCTTTTTATTGACGCTCCTGCGCCCCTTGGGAATCCTCATCCCAACGGCGCTGGGGCTGGGGTTAGTTTTAACCACTTGGAGTGGTCTATTACTTTGGTTGGTATTGATGCAACGGGTACATTTGATAAGGAGTAGAGGACATGATGCGTAAGAAATGGCAAATAATGTTGATCCTTTTAGCGGGTTTGATTCTATCCATCCTCACTTTTGGAGCGGGACTGCAGGATGGAAAAGTAGTGATTGGGGGGGATTATGTTTTGCAGAGTGGTGAAACATTAACCGGCGACCTGGTAATGATCGGGGGGCATGCGGTGATTGAGGATAATTCGCTTGTACAACGAAACATTGCTTTGCTTGGCAGCAGCCTGGAATGTGCTGGCGAAGTGCAAGGTGATGTCCTCGGAATAGGCAGCCGAATCGATTTAACCGCGCATGCGAATGTTAGAGGCCGGGTAATGTTATTAAATGCAACGTTACAACGGGAAAATGGTGCGCAAGTAGGAGAAGTCGTTCAGCTAGAACCAGCAAAACCAGTGCCAAGTGTTACCCCCCCTGCTTTTAATGAAACCCGGTTTAATTGGTTTTCGGTGGGTATTGGACGTTGGTTTGCGTTCCTTTTCAAGGTATTCGCATGGTCTGCGTTGGCTGTCTTAATTGGTTTGCTTTTTCCGTATGCTTTGCAAAAAATGGCGGATGCGGTCAGCGCTGAAACAGCTATCGCTATTGGTCTGGGATTCTTATCCTGGCTGGTTTCGCTGACTGCAATAGTATTTCTAACTATCACTTTAATATTTATACCGATTGCCTTTGTGGCTGCATTATTGGTTATTGCTGGTTGGTTCTGTGGTATTGTTGCGGTTGGAACTGTGCTGGGAGAGAAGATCTCTCATCAGCTTCATCAGAATTGGTCGTTGCCAATCACAGCTGCGGTAGGGACTTTTATTTTGGTGTTTATTACGAATGCGATTTCGGCACTGATTCCCTGCATTGGTTGGACGATACCCTATTTATTCGGGCTCTTGGGATTTGGTGCAGTAGTGATGACTCGTTTTGGGACGGAAGCAATTGTGCAACATCAATAGCCAAGCCACTTCAACAAGTTTTCATCTTTACGCCAATTCTTTTGAACTTTAACGTTCAAGTTTAAATATACTTTTCGTCCACTCATTGCCTCGATTTCTTGGCGAGCCTGGATGCCGATTTTCTTGATCATATTTCCATTGGCGCCAATGACGATTCCTTTGTGCGATTCACGTTCGACAATGATGGTCGCATATATTACCGCTGCTCCTTCCCCCTTTTCTTGGTATTGATCGATCCGCACCGCAATGCCGTGTGGCACCTCGTCACGCAGAATATGGAGAGCAGCTTCGCGGATCAAATCCGCGGCTATCTCGCGCTCACTGAGGTCGGTAAGTTGTTCTTCTGGATAAAGGGGCTCGCTGATTGGCAGTATTTGGATGAGATGATCCAATAAAGCATCCAGATTATCTCCGCGTGTGCTGGAAATTGGGATTAATTCTCCTTGGGGAAAAATTTCTTTAACCTTATTGCTCACCGTTTTGAGGTCTTCGGGCTGAACGAGATCGATTTTATTCAAGGCAATGGTCAATGGTTTTTGATTTTCATTGACGAGTGGTTTGATTCGTTGAATGAGCAATTCATCTTCGTCGGTTAAAGGTTCGCTGCCATCAAGTATCAGCAATAAAGCGTCGGCATCATCAATCGCGGCGAGTGCTGAGGCAACCATTTTTTCGCCAAGCTTATGACGGGGAGAATGAAACCCTGGAGTATCCACAAAGATTATCTGAGCATTTTCTGTAGTTAGAATCCCCAGTTGCTGGCGGCGGGTGGTTTGGGGACGTGGCGAAACCGCAGCAATTTTCTGTTTTAAAAGCACATTAATCAGTGTAGATTTTCCTACATTTGGTCTTCCAATTACAGCGACAAATCCGCTGCGGAAATCATTATTAGAAGAAGTCTCTCTCATGAATTGCATTACCACCATTTGGTCTAAAATTAATTATATTGATCGTATTTTATCATGGTGGGGTGAGAAACAGGCGCTTTCCAGCATTATTTTATTTTTATCAGAATCGTCCTTTATTCGTTTTCGGATATAATTACTACAGATAACTCGAAAACAAGGAATTCACATGACAACTGCGATAGATTTGGAATTACTAAAACGCGCAATCGGTATTGCTGCGCGCGCAAGAGAAAAGGGCAATCATCCTTTTGGTGCTTTGTTGGCAACACGAAACGGCGAGGTGTTATTGGAAGCAGAGAATACGGTGGTTACGGAAAAAGATTGTACGGGTCACGCCGAGACTAACTTAATGCGGTTGGCGAGTAAACAATTTCCCGCGGAGATCTTGCAACAATGTACGTTATATACCAGTACGGAACCCTGTGCGATGTGCGCTGGGGCGATCTATTGGGGTGGAATTGGCAGGGTGGTATTTGCCTTGAGCGAGGAGGAATTACTGCGGATAACCGGAGCTAATCCGCAAAACCCGACATTAAACTTACCTTGTCGAGAGGTTTTTGGGCGCGGTCAACGCCTAATTGAAGTGGAAGGGCCAATTCATCTCGATGAAGCACGTTGGGTTCATGCTGGATTTTGGGATTGATTATTTGTGAATATTGACTATAGACAAAATATAATCATTCCATTATAATAATTGTCAGACAAGTTTAAAGAGTTTCCTGAATGAAAACTTCTTTTCGGGCACAATTAATTACACTCATTATTGCAGTGTTAGGCGCCTTAGCGGTGGGGGCAATTTTATTGCTGATTGTACACGCCAATCCTTTTCGTGCTTATCAAGCAATGTTGTTTGGTCCTTTTAGTGACCTTTATGGATTAACGGAAACAGCCGCCAAAGCAACACCATTATTATTAGTGGGGTTAGGCATTGTGATTGCTTTTCGCTCTGGGATACTCAATATTGGTGCAGAAGGTCAAATGATGATGGGGGCGTTAGCTGGCACCGTGGTGGCTTTGACTTTCCAAAAGATGTCTGGAGTTTTTCTTTTACCTTTAACGCTTTTAGCAGGTTTTGCCGGCGGAGCGCTTTATGGCGCAATCCCTGGATCTCTTAAAGCATACTTCAAAGTAAACGAGATACTCTCGACGATCATGCTGAATGCGATTGCCCAACAATTTATGGTGTATCTCTTGCGTGGGCCATTAATCGATCCTACCGAAATTTCTTATGGCACCGGTTTTCCCCAAACCCAGCAACTACCTGAATCAATCTGGTTGGTTCGCCTTATCCCTCAAACCCGGTTGCATCTTGGTTTTATTATCGCAATTGTGATGGCTGTGCTGGTTTATTTTTTCCTTTGGCGGACAGTCATCGGCTATCGATTGCGAGCGGTAGGAGCCGGTCCCCAGGCTGCCAGAGCAGCGGGTATAAATGTGGAAACCGGATTATTATCCGCGATGGTATTAAGCGGAGGTTTTGCTGGTCTAGCTGGTATTGTGGAAGTGTTGGGGATCCATCACCGCTTATTAGATGGCATCTCCGCTGGTTATGGATTCACTGGCATCGTAGCAGCCCTGTTTGGGCGTTTGCATCCATTGGGCGTAATACCGGCAGCTTTTTTGTTTGGCGCATTGATGTTAGGGGCTGATATGATGCAAAGAGCGGTGGCGATTCCGGCCGCGATCGTGCAAACCATTCAAGGACTGATGGTGTTATTTGTTGTAGGATCGGATATCTTTATCCGTAAGCCGGATTGGGCAAGACGGTTATTAGGCTTGAAAACCCCGAAAAAGAAATTCGTGGAACAGAGCCCTCCAGGCGATCCGAATTAGGCTTTTTGACCTGAGGAAATCAGCGAGAAGAGAAAATGATCAATCAATTATTACAATTCACCACGATAATCGGGATTCTCTCCACAGCTATTCGCTTAGCAACCCCGTTTTTGCTGGCAGCATTGGGGGAAATGTTCGACCAACGTGCTGGCGTCTATAATCTGGGGGTTGAAGGCGTGATGATGATGGGGGCGTTTGTCGGATTTTGGGTATCCCTGCGGAGCGGTTCAAATTGGAATGGTATCCTGGCAGCCATTTTCGTAGGTGTTTTAATGGGGTTATTAATGGGCCTGGTGAGTATTACCCTACAAGCGGAACAAGGAATTAGCGGCATTGGATTGTATATGTTTGGAGTGGGTTTGGCTGGTTACTTATTTCGGATTACGATAGGATACATTACGAATATCGAGGGTTTCAAGCCAATAAAGATACCCATCCTGGGTGATATTCCTATTTTAGGGACGGTGTTTTTCAATCATAATTGGATGGTATATTTCGCTTTTTTAATGGTACCAATTTCATGGTTTATTTTATTCAAAACAACCTGGGGATTAAAAATACGCACTGCCGGGATGACACCCGAAGCGGCGGATACGCTTGGACTAAGCGTGATCGCAATCCGCTATACGTGCCTAGTGATCGGGAGCGTGGCGGCTGCAATGGCTGGCGCTTTTTTGACTCTTGGGCATACCAATATGTATGCGGATAACATTTCTGCTGGCAGAGGATTCATTGCAGTGGCATTAGTATATTTCGGCAGATGGAATCCATGGGGAATATTAGGAGGGGCATTATTTTTTAGTTTTGTGGACGCGCTACAATTATGGGTGCAGGTATTAGGATTAAAAATCCCTTATGAATTTGCTGTCATGGCGCCCTATGTATTTACCATATTAGCCTTAGTGTTAGCAGCGCGTCGAATATGGGAACCGGCGGCACTTGGCAAGCCGTTCAATCGCGAAGGCGATTAGTAAAATCTATCCAGAGGAGAAGAAAAATGAAAAAAGTCTCGTTTATTGTTGTTCTTGTGATGATCTTGGCAATGCTGTTGAGCGCTTGTAGCACCCAGACAGCCTCGCAAAAGATCAAAATCGCCTTAGTCTTACCTAGCACCGTTGATGATTTATCATGGAGCCAGGGAATGACCGAAGGAGTGAAAGCAGTTCAGAAAGAATTGGGTGAAGACAAGGTCGAGGTGGCAATTAGCGAAAGATTGGGCAATCCGACCGATGCAGCTGCAGCTATCCGACAATATGCTTCCCAAGGGTATGATTTGATCATTGCCCACGGGTCGCAATACCAATCCATCCTGGATGAAATTGCAAAAGAATTCCCCAAAACATCCTTTGCCTATGGAACAGGGTTTCAAGCACATGATAATATCTTTGCTTATGATCCGCAATCCCAGGAAGGTGCTTACCTGCAGGGGATTATTGCGGGGAAGTTGACCAAAAGCAATATCATCGGTATCGTTGGCCCAATCGAAGCGGGAGATGCGATTAAGTACAATGTTGGTTTTCAGCAAGGTGTGAAATCCGTCAATCCAAACGCAGACGTAAGAGTAGCATACACCGGTTCGTTTGGTGACATTGCCAAGGCCTCCGAATTGGCAAAGGCGCAGATCGATGCCGGCGCAGACATCTTAACCGGTACTGCCCAACAAACCGTCGGTGCCATTAAAGCCTGTGCGGAAAAACCTGGCATATATTGGCTAGGAAACGATATGGATCAATCTTCGATTGCACCAGATACAGTTCTCTCCGCTCAAGCGTATGATTGGAAGAATGTTGTCATGCAAATGATTAAATTCCGCCAAGAAGGGAAAGTTGGTGGGGAACACCTGGTGCTCTCTTTAGCAAACGGCGGCATCCAACTCGTGTTCAATCAAAAGTTAGCCAATGTCATCCCTGCTGATGTCATGGCGCTGGTTGAGCAGGCTAAAAAGGATATCATCGCTGGAAAATTGACAATCGAATTACCAAAATAATGTAGTGTTTTGAGGATGTCCTGGAGGGTTTATCCAATTTTGAGTTGAGCGAGAGGTGTTATCCTAGCCGTTTGCCAAATTGGCGAATATAAACCTTCGATGGACATCCTCCATTTTTCCTGTTTTATTTAGTGGATGAGGTCATCATGAAGATCCAACACCTGGAAATGAAGAATATCACGAAGCAATTCCCCGGCGTTCTGGCAAATGATCACGTCAATATTGAAGTGCATGCCGGTGAGGTGTTGGCTTTATTGGGGGAGAACGGCGCTGGAAAATCCACATTAATGAAGATTTTATATGGTTTATATCGACCAGATGAGGGGGAGATCTTGATTAATGGGGAACCAGTGAGCATTCACTCGCCACGAGATGCTATGCATCTGGGCATAGGGATGGTTCATCAACATTTCATGCTTGTGCCGACGCTGACTGTTATTGAAAATATCATTCTTGGTTTACCTACTGGAAAAGGTCCGTTATTGAATATTGAGGAAGCGTCCGATAAACTGATGGATCTATCTCAAAAATATGGACTCAAAACGAATCCAAAAGCTTATGTATGGCAGCTGAGTGTGGGAGAACAACAAAGGGTAGAAATCCTCAAGGTTCTCTATCGCGGTGCAGAGATATTAATCCTCGACGAACCAACAGCAGTCCTAACGCCAAGTGAAGTGGAAGAGTTGTTTACAATATTGCGTGAGATGGTGGATTTGGGGTTAGGAATCATTTTCATCACCCATAAGCTGAAGGAAATTATGCGCATCAGTGATCGTGTGACGGTGTTGCGCAATGGACGTTCTGTACAAACATTAAACACAGCCGATACGAATGAACAGGAACTTGCCCAATTAATGGTAGGGAGAGAAATAACCAATGAGTTCCCCAGACAACCAGCGCAAGTGAAAAATACGATATTGGAAATTAATTCGATTAATGTACTGAATGACCAACGATTACCGGCAGTTAAAGACTTGTCGTTGCAGATTAATGCTGGTGAGATAGTAGGGCTGGCTGGTGTATCGGGAAATGGGCAACGCGAGTTAGCAGAGGCGCTGGCGCGTTTAAGGCATATCCAAAAAGGGTCAATTATCATCAACGGTAAAGATGTTACCCATGCTTCACCAGCTGATGTCATTGCTGCAGGAATGGGTTACATCCCGGAGGATCGCTTGCATGTAGGAACGATACCCAATTTTTCCGTATCGGAGAATTTGATATTAAAAGACCACGCCCGTCCCCCTTTGTCGCATAACGGCTTTTTAAATTTAGAAAACATCCAAAGGTTTTCCACAAATTTAGTTGCAGAATTTGACATAAAAACACCCAGTATCCATACACTGGCTAAATCTTTATCTGGTGGCAACATCCAGAAACTGGTTTTAGCGCGTGAAATTACCCGTCAGCCAGTATTTTTATTAGCAAACCAACCCACGCGAGGTTTGGATATTGGCGCGACTGAATTTGTCCATCGCCGTTTGATTGAACAGCGGGATCAGGGAAAGGCAATTTTACTTATTTCAGAAGATTTAGATGAAATATTTGCATTATCTGATAGAATAGCTGTGATTTTTGAAGGGAAGATTTTGGGGATTGTACCCATTACAGAAGCGAAACGCGAAACCATTGGCTTAATGATGGCTGGGCTAGCGGAAAAAATTGAATAATTTATAAAAAAAATTCATCTTGACATCACTATAATAGTTAGGTATAATATTCTTTCGTCTATTGGCATTATCTTATTTTAAGAAGAGTAATCCTTGATTAGCGTAAAACGACTCGGCATAATGATAGGGTGGTTTCAAGCCAAGAGCTATCGTTTTACGTTTTTATCTGTCTAGTAAAGTTAAATTCAGGAGATTTTTATGGCAGTACTCCCAAGCAAATCTTATGCGCGTATTGATGTTAAACTACCGCTACCGACTTTAATCGAGGTACAGCTCGATTCGTTTCGTCGCTTAAAAGCCGAAGGCTTAGCGGATTTATTCAATGAAATTTCACCAATTGAGTCTTATAACAAAGGAATGCGTTTGCATTTCCCCAGCCAGGATGCGCTCTCCAAACAATGGGGATTACGCTATTGGTTTGGTGACCCAAAGCATTCCATAGAAGAATGCGTAGAACGCGATTTAACATACGCCAGTCCGTTATATGTCTCGGTGTTGCTCGAGGGTCCAGAAATTCAAGAGCCGATCAAGCAGGATATTTTCTTGGGCGATTTTCCCGAGATGACTGAGAAGGGAACCTTCATCATCAATGGCACGGAAAGGGTGGTTGTTTCTCAATTAATCCGATCTCCGGGTGTTTATTTCGAAGCGGTTGTGGATCGTTCCACGGGCAGAAGGCTAGCCATGGCAAAATTGATCCCCGACCGAGGGGCTTGGATGGAATTCGAAACCCGCAAGAGTGATTATCTAACATTGCGATTTAATCGTAAAAGAACAGTTCCAGTGACAATCTTCTTAAGGGCGTTAGCTGCAGTACAAGACGCCAATTCTACCGCCGATTCGCCCCTTGTCAGTGGAAGTGATGAAGAATTGATTACTTTGTTCAGTGATATCGACAACAACCCCGATCGCATGTTTATCAGTTCAACCTTTGCACAAGAACCGGAGTGGGATCTAACTCATGTGAGTAATATCGCTGAAGCAGCATTGTTAGAATTCTTTAAACGTATGCGTCCGGGTGATCCCGCTACTTTAGAAAATGCACGCGAGTTTCTCGAGGAACAGTTGTTTGATCAACGACACTACGATTTGGAACGTGTCGGTCGTTATAAGCTCAATCAGAAATTAGAGCTGCATGATAAAGTGCCGATGCAGATTCGCACTGTTACGAAATGGGATGTGGTGCGCTTAATTCGGCGGATGATCATGATCAATAATAACATGCTCGACCCAGATGACATCGATCATTTAGGAAATCGACGAGCGAAAACAGTAGGGGAGCTCATTCAAAATAAATTGCGAATCGGCTTACGTCGAATGGAACGGGTCATCAAGGAGCGTATGTCGATTCGTGATCAAGAGCAAATCTCACCCATCACATTGGTTAATATCCGACCGGTTGTTGCGGCTTTACGTGAGTTTTTCGGTTCAAGCCAATTATCTCAATTCATGGATCAGACAAATCCGTTGGCAGAACTACGACACAAACGCACGTTATCAGCACTTGGCCCTGGAGGTTTAAGGCGTGAGCGGGCTGGTTTCGATGTGCGTGATGTTCACCATTCTCACTATGGCCGAATTTGCCCGATTGAGACACCAGAAGGTCCAAATATTGGTTTGATTGGGCGTCTCGCATCTTTTGCGCGGGTGAATGAATATGGTTTCATTGAAACTCCTTATCGCCGCGTGCTCAAGTTTATTAGTCCAAATGACCCGCGTTTTGTGGGCCGCGCTTTACGCGAGGATGTGCTCAATCCTCAAAACCAGGATGTGCTTGCCCGCAGTGGCGATAGGATAACAGAAGAAATTGCCCAGAAAATTCGAGAAGCGGGAATCACTAAAGATATCGCTATTGTTCCATTTGTGACGGAAGACGTAGAATATCTATCCGCTGATGTAGAGGATCGCTATGTGATTGCCCAAGCCAATGCGCCACTCACGGAAGATGGGGAGTTTGTGCGTTCCCGCATATCTTCACGCTACCACAATTCATTCATCTTCTCGCCGCCCACGAATATTGATTATATGGATGTGGCTCCTCATCAAATTGTGGGCATCAGTGCGGCGTTGATTCCGTTTTTGGAACATGATGACGCCAACCGCGCATTAATGGGTTCTAACATGCAGGCGCAAGCTGTTCCATTGCTGCAGCCCGATATCCCACAGGTATCCACTGGAATGGAATATGCCGCTGCTATCGATTCGGGGCAGGTTGTCATTGCAGAAGAAGATGGTGAAGTAGTTTCGGTGACCGGCCGTTATATTGTGGTGCGATCTACCGACGGTCATTTGAAAACCTATAACTTGCGGAAATATCAAAGGTCCAATCAATCCACTTGTATTGACCAGCGTCCTGCAGTGGTGAAAGGACAGCGCGTAAAAGCAGGAGAGGTGATCGCTGACTCCTCCTCGACCCAAAATGGCGAGCTGGCTTTAGGACAAAATGTGACGGTTGCTTTCCTCTCTTGGGAAGGCGGAAATTATGAAGATGCCATCTTGATTTCGGAACGGCTCGTTCAAGATGATAAATTTACCTCCATCCATATTGAAAAGTATGAAATCGAATCGCGGGATACTAGATTAGGACCAGAAGAAATTACCCGTGATATACCCAATGTTGGCGAAGACGCGATTAAGGATTTGGATGAAGAAGGGATCATCCGGGTAGGCGCGGAAGTTGGTCCGAATGATATTTTGGTTGGTAAAATCTCTCCGAAAGGGGAAAAGGAATTAACCCCAGAAGAAAGGTTACTCCGGGCAATCTTTGGTGAAAAATCTCGTGATGTTAAAGATACTTCATTAAGAATGCCTCATGGCGAGCGCGGAAAAGTGGTAGAAGTCAAAGTATTCACGCGCGAAGACAATACCGATCTCTCCGCCGGGGTGGACAAGATGGTCCGCGTTTCGGTTGCCCAAAAGCGGAAGATTACCGCCGGCGATAAGATGGCAGGGCGCCATGGAAATAAAGGGGTTGTTTCCAAAGTGGTACCGGTCGAAGACATGCCATTCCTGGAAAACGGTGAACCGGTAGACATCATCCTTAATCCTTTGGGTGTGCCTGGACGTATGAATATTGGGCAGGTGTTGGAAACCCATCTCGGTTGGGCAGCGGATCGTCTCGGCTTCCGGGCGATCACCCCGGTATTTGATGGCGCCACTGAAGACGAGATCGAAGCCGAATTAGCACGAGCCTGGTTGATGGATGAGGCGTGGAATAAAGTTGGAGAAGAAGCCTGGGCTTGGATTAAAGACCAAGAGGAATATAACCCGGAACTGGTCGAGGATGACGATGAAGTCCGCCGATTATATCTGGAAGGCTGGCTGGGCGATAAAGGGTATGATGTCTATCAATTGATCTCGGACCCAATCTACGCGCGCAAGGCGGTTTTCTCGGAATACTTGCGAGAAAGAGGGGTTAATCCCGATGAAGTTTTATTCTTTGTCGATCGGAAGACTATAAAATCCTCGGTGCGCCGCCATTTGGATCAAATGGCGATTGTGGTGTGCTTGCGGGAGTGGTTAAAGACGCTCGGCGTGGATACAACTGACGTTCCTGATGAAGAAATCCGCAAGCTAGCTGAAACCAAAATGATTGAAACCGGCGTGCCGATGCCCATTTTGGGTAAACAGATACTTCGCGATGGGAAGACGGGTGAACCTTTTGATCAGCCCATTACGGTGGGCGTGATGACTATGCTCAAATTGCACCACCTGGTCGAAGATAAAGTCCATGCTCGCTCTACTGGTCCATACAGTCTGGTTTCCCAACAACCTTTAGGAGGAAAGGCGCAGTTTGGTGGGCAGCGTTTTGGCGAAATGGAAGTATGGGCTTTGGAGGCGTATGGAGCCGCATATACCTTGCAAGAGATGTTAACAGTGAAATCCGATGATGTGCAAGGGCGGGTGAAGACGTATGAGGCGATCGTTAAAGGTGAACCCATCGAGGAACCAAGTATCCCGGCTTCCTTTAAGGTATTGGTGAAAGAACTGCAAAGCTTGGCTTTAGCGGTCGAGGCAGTCACCGATACTGGCGAGACGATTCGGTTCGGGAAGGAAGAAGAACGAACAAGGCCGGTCAAACCACCGACGGGTTTATTAGATTTAGGCGAAGGATTTTAGCGGAATTGCTTGACGAGAGATAAGACGCATGGTAAAATCCCCCTTCGCCGCCTAAATTCGCGGTACATAGTCAAATAAGGCTATCTTTGAAAATTCAAGGCGAGGCCATCGGAAGTTGGATGGCCTCCCTTGATGGAAAAAATAAATTTTAGATGATTTTATTATTGTGGAGGCAAATGTGCCAACAATCAACCAATTAGTCCGTAAAGGCCGTCAATCGAAGAAGGAGAAAAGCAAAGCTCCGGCTTTACTCTTTACTTTAAATTCGATGAAGCAGTCCAGAAAACGTCAGGCGAAAGGTGCACCGCAAAAACGAGGTGTGTGTACTACTGTGCGTACGATGACACCCAAGAAACCAAATTCTGCGTTGCGGAAGATTGCGCGTGTGCGTTTGACAAATGGCATCGAAGTAACTGCCTACATACCTGGTGAAGGTCACACTTTGCAGGAGCACTCCGTTGTATTGGTACGTGGAGGCCGTGTAAAGGATTTACCGGGTGTTCGTTATCATATTGTGCGCGGTTCTCTTGATACAACTGGCGTTAAGGATCGCAAGCAAGGACGATCTAAATACGGTTCAAAACGGGCAAAATAATCAGTTTATAAAATATGGTGATGGAGAGAGTAAATGTCTCGAAGAAATAAACCCGAAAAATTTGAGATACCGCCGGATGTACGCTATAACAGTGTGGACGTGCAATCCTTTATTAATCGCGTGATGAGACGAGGGAAGAAAAGCTTGGCGGCGCGTTTGGTCTACGATGCTTTTGATATTATACAAGAAAAGACCAAAAAGAACCCCTTAGAGGTATTTGACCAGGCTTTTAAGAATGTATCCCCATTGATGGAAGTGAAACCACGCCGGGTGGGTGGGGCTACATATCAAGTCCCGATGGAAGTCCCGCCGGATCGAAGGTTTGCTCTGGCGACCCGTTGGATTATCGCGGCATCGAAAGCTCGCACGGGGCGTACTTTTTCCGAGAAATTAGCAGCAGAATTAATGGACGCTGCCAACAATACCGGCTCTGCCATCCGAAAACGTGAAGAGACTCACAAAATGGCAGAAGCCAACCGGGCGTTCTCGCATTATCGGGTATAACAAAGGGAACACCAGCGAGTTAGGATAGATGAGTTTGACTTATGCCTCGACCTTTACCGTTAGATCAAGTCCGCAACATTGGCATTATTGCCCATATCGACGCCGGGAAAACAACAACTACCGAGCGGATCTTGTTCTATACCGGGAAGACCTATCGCATCGGTTCGGTAGACGAAGGGACTACTGTGACCGATTGGATGGAACAGGAGCGTGAACGAGGCATAACCATCGTTTCGGCAGCCGTTACTGCTGAATGGAATGGGGTGCAAATTAACATTATTGATACACCGGGGCATATTGACTTCACCGCAGAGGTGCAGCGATCGCTGCGAGTTTTAGACGGTGGAGTGGTCATCTTCGATGCTGTGCAGGGAGTTGAACCGCAAAGTGAAACCGTCTGGCGGCAGGCGGATCGCTATAATGTGCCACGGATTTGTTTTGTAAATAAGATGGATCGGATTGGAGCCTCTTATGAGCGGTCGATTGAATCAATCCGACAACGATTAGGGGCGAATCCTATATCGGTGCAGATCCCTATCGGGGAAGAGGCAGCATTCAAGGGTGTGGTAGATTTGATCCATCAACATGCCATTATTTGGGAAGATGATCTGGGTAAGGAGCCATTAATTGTTCCGATCCCAGCTGAGTTAGAGCAAAAAGCACGTGAGCAACGTGAGTTAATGGTTGAAGCAATCGCCGAAATTGATGATGCATTAACCATAAAATATTTAGAAGGCGATGAAATCACCATTGAAGAGCTAAAGGCAGCGTTACGTCGTGCTGTCATCAATAGTAAAGCGACCGTTGTCTTTTGCGGTAGTTCTCTAAAAAATAAAGGTGTTCAACCATTATTGGATGGGATTGTGGACTATCTACCGTCACCGTTAGATGTCCCGCCCGTGAAAGGCACCCATCCGCGCACTGGGGAGCAAGAAATTAGGACGATTGATGATAACGTTCCCCTGAGCGCATTGGTCTTTAAAATCGTTACAGACCCCTATATGGGACGCTTGGCGTATGTACGGGTTTATTCCGGAAAACTCGAACAGGGTACAACGGTTTATAACTCCGCCAAAGATAAGCGTGAGAGGATCGGGCGTTTGTTACGCATGTACGCAGACCGACGTGAAGATATTAGTGAGCTATATGCTGGCGATATTGGAGCAGTTTTAGGTCTAAAGGATTCTTTTACGGGTGATACTTTGTGTGATGCCTCGCATCCGATTTTGCTTGAAACCATTTCTTTCCCGGAACCGGTGATTTCCGTAGCGATCGAACCAAAGACCAGCGCGGATCAAGCGAAAATGGGAGAGGCGCTGAAGAAGTTATCCGAAGAAGATCCAACATTTCGCGTACGTACCGATGAAGATACCGGGCAGACGATCATCTCCGGAATGGGCGAGTTGCATTTGGAAGTATTGGTCGATCGGATGCTGCGTGAATTTCGCGTACAAGCTCGGGTTGGCAAGCCACAAGTAGCTTACCGTGAATCCATTACGGTTCCAGTGCAGCATATCGAACATCGCTACGTAAAACAAAGCGGTGGGAGAGGTCAATATGGCCATGTCGTTTTCAATATGGAGCCCGGAGAAGCAGGCAGCGGTATTGTATTTTTGAATGAAATCAAAGGCGGAGTGATTCCGAGCGAGTTTATCCCTGCCGTGGAAAAAGGTGTTCGCGAAGCAGCTGAGGCAGGCGTTTTGGCTGGATATCCGGTTACCGATGTCATTGTCCATTTGGTAGATGGATCATTCCACGAAGTAGATTCGAATGAAATGTCTTTCAAAATGGCTGCTTCTATGGCATTCAAAAGCGGCATCCAAGCTGGCCAGCCGATCTTGCAAGAGCCAATTATGAAAGTGGAAGTGATTATTCCTGAAGAATTTTTAGGCGAAATCATCGGACAGCTAAATTCACGGCGTGGTGAAATTTTGGGAATTGAACCTCGTATAGGGAACACCCAGGCGGTAAAGGCGTATGTACCGTTAGCAGAAATGTTTGGTTATGCAACGGATTTACGCTCTGCAACCCAGGGGCGAGGGGTCTTTTCGATGGAATTCGATCATTATGCAAGGGTGCCTGAAAATGTCGCCCGAGCAATTTTAGATTATGCATAAAACTAAGTAAGGAGAGGTTCGCATGGCGAAGCAAAAATACGAGCGGACGAAGCCGCACATGAATGTAGGGACGATGGGGCACATTGATCATGGGAAGACGACGCTAACGGCGGCGATCACGAAATACTGTGCCTTAGTAGGAAAAGG
>DAOTVW010000178.1:0-1534 GCA_034436035.1 Anaerolineales bacterium | reverse complement strand
CGGTAGCCTGTAAATCTTGAAAGGCAGTCATCGAGGCAGCCGCTAGTAACGCAACAGCCAATATTTGATAGAACCAGAACAGGATTACCCCACCCGGCAATTGCCCAAAACCAATATAGGCTAAGTTCCCTACTAAGGTCCTCCCCAAAGTGCCATCGAAGACATTGAAACGTATGGCAAATGTGGTCAACATCAGCGTGGTTAACCCACCATAAAACAAGAATGAGGTTTGTACTAAACGACCAATACCCGATTTGCCACTATAATAATCCCAGAGCTTATGCCAACGCGGCAAACGCTTCTTGCCCCATCTCACCAGAGCAAAGTCTTCGTCTTTGACGAATTGGATACCATTGGACATGGCTTCCAACCCACTCAATGCAACCAGACCTTTCATCGAGGCGGTCAATAAGTGATATAAAGCACGCCCTAAAGTAACTTGTTGAATCGGTTCCTGATATGGAACGGCAGGAACACCTTTTTCATGGGCTACGACTAACCCAAAGAGCATCGTCAAAGTAAGCAAGAAAAAGATACCCAATAACGTGAACACCACTTTCGCCGACTCACCCCGGCCGCGAATGGTCAGGTAATAGGTGATACTGGCAAGGGAGACACCGATTAAGAAATGCCAAAACCAGTGAATATCATATTTATTCAATATCGAAAGCAGTTGATCTGCTCCTGATAATGTAGACACCACGATGGTGAAGACATAATCTTGAATCAGGACAACCGCCACGACTAACGATACCCCCGGTGAAAGATAGCGCATGGACGCCGTATACGAACCACCACCTTCATTGAATATGCCCAGCGAATACATATATAATAATCCAAAAACAATATTGGCAAAGGCAATGATCGCGGTGGCAATATAGCCCCACCGCTGCAAACCATAAGGATGCAGCGCACTCATCATCTCGCCGGTGGCATAGTAGAACGAGGTAAAGTAGTCCACACCAAACAATGCCAAAGCCGCAATCACACCAATTTGCCCGGCTCCATGAACGTGCTTATCTTCTTCTCGCTCGCGTGGCGCACCACGATAGGAAAGATATGCAAATGCTATGAGTAGTAATATCGAAAATATCATTTTTCCTTCCTGTTTAACCTTGTGATATCAGGAGCAGCGGAATTAGCGGGTAAGCTTCCGTCGTGCCTCCTGGTTTCGACTGGATATGATCCCATCGGACTGTAATAAAAGCCCAACCGGTGTATAGTGATGCTGAAATGCAAAGGATTTCTGGATTAGATCCAGCTCTGCTAATAAATGTTCTTTTGTGCTCTCGCTATATGATCGCTCAGCGCTGACCCGTGACTTCGCTTCTTCTGCCGCTTGAACGACAAAGTACGGCTCAAAGAGGATGCGCCCGGCAGGTATCACCTCAAAGTCATAGCTGCGCAGCTCTAGCGCTTGATCGTCAAAATAGGGTAGGCTCAGACTCAATCCCCGATTCAACGCATTTTGGGCTGCCCGCTCTCGTATCGTGCGGATGATCTCCATCGTCTGATATCGCGCATATGCCTGACC
>DAOTVW010000177.1:0-16881 GCA_034436035.1 Anaerolineales bacterium | reverse complement strand
CTTCGCGTCTATTCGCGGATTACCTACCCTGAATCCGCAACAATATCTCATTCATCGTGTACAATAGTATTAGTTTCCTTGTTCTTATTGGAGGATGCCATGCCACCGGTTGCCGAAATCCCACGTGAAATTCGGGAAGAGTTTTTCCGCATCAAACAAGAGAATCAAATCTTGCAAGACGAATTATCCCGTCTCCGTCAAACCATGCGCTCGTTGGTAAAACTACAAAACCGCATCGAACAAATCACGCCAGAATCCGACCCGCATGAACTCATCCATCTCATCCTTTCCACCGCCCTCGAAGCGGTCAATTCCAACAATGGCTCCCTCATGCTCCTGGATGAAAAAACCAACGATCTCGTTTTCGTCCACGTCATCGGCAACGCCCAAGCCAGCTTGCTCAATTACCGCTTGCCCGCCGGCCAAGGGATCGCCCATTGGGTGGTAGCCAGCCGCACCCCAAAACTTGTCTTCGATGCACGCGCCGAGCCGCTTTTCTCTCCTCAAGTCGATCAGCTCACCGGCTTCCTGACCATCTCCCTCATCTGTGTCCCGCTCTATCACAATGAGCGCACGTTAGGAGCATTAGAAGTGGTCAACACCATCAGCGGCGAGCCGTTCAAACAGGAAGATGTAGATGTCCTTCAATTGGTCGCTCGCCTTGCAACACTGGCAATCCTCAAAGCAGAAGGAAGCTAATAGGAATCGAGGAGCGTATGGATCCATTAATCCCCGTTGAAATTCAGTTGATCGCCTTTCTGCAACAGATTGGGCAGAGCTGGATGCCCTTGATGCGTTTTTTCACCTTCTTGGGGAAAGAACAATTTTATTTGTTGCTGATGCCGCTCCTGTATTGGACGATAGACAGCCGCCTGGGCATTCAATTAGGGGTGATGTTAACGCTCAGTTCGAGCTTGAATGATTTGTTGAAGTTGGGCTTCCATTCTCCGCGCCCCTTTTGGGTATCCGAAACAGTCCACGCGGTGGAATACGAGGGCTCCTTTGGTATCCCTTCAGGACATGCGCAAATTGCCGCTTCGATTTGGGGGTTACTAGCCGGGAAGCTCAAACGTGGTTGGATATGGGGTGTTGCTATTTTCCTTACCTTGATAATCGGCATCTCGCGGTTATTTTTAGGCGTGCATTTTTTCCGCGATGTACTTTCTGGCTGGTTGATTGGAGCATTATTGGTTTGGGTGTTTTTGCGTTGGGAAAAACCGCTTACGAACAGTTTCAAGCAGGGATCTTATCTTCGCCAAAACGGAATATTATTTGCGATTTCAGTGGGGATTATTCTCATTGGTGTATTCGAGCGGTGGTTCTTGCGCAATTGGCAGGTGCCCGCGGAATGGATGGGAGGCGCTTTAGCATCGCAAACCGCTTCGGAGTCGTTCAATCCGATGACGATATCCGGCGTAATCGCTTCTGCTGCTGCCTTTTTTGGGTTGACGAGCGGCAGTTTGTGGATCGAACGGAATGGGGGTTTCGATAAAGCGCAGCAAGTATGGCGAGGGTTACTCCGCTTCCTGATTGGGCTGATCGGTGTATTGGCATTTTGGTTTGGCTTGGATTTGTTGTTCCCTTCGGGGGAAAGTTTTATCCCCGCCATCCTGCGTTATGTGCGCTATGCTCTGGTTGGTTTTTGGATTTCGGGCGGGGCACCGTGGATTTTTATCCGATTAAGCATCGCAAAAAAGCGTTCGGTGTAAATGGTTCGGCAGGATTGGAATCCCGCCCGACGTATCTCTTGACACATCCCCGTTTTTGCAGATAATAAAGCCATCAACCGAACTGTAACAGCGATGACAGAGGAAAGTAAACTGGCTGAAACCAACAGAGAGGCTGGGGCATAGACTGAGACCCAGCTGGGCAGAGGCTGGTTGAAGTTCCCTCTCGAGCTGTCCAGGGGAACGCCGCTTCACGGCAAGTAGTCTGGAACGCCGCCTCAGCGTTATCTCGAGCAATCCAGCGCCAGAAATGGCTGTTGGATTAAGTGGTCTGCAGTATGCAGGCAAGCGGGGTGGTACCGCGGGATTATCTGTCTCGTCCCTTATTGGGCGAGATTTTTTTATTATTGGAGGTTTTTATGCTAGATGAATTGAATCAAATTGAGCAAAATGCGCTCAATGCATTAAAAGCGATTACTGAGGAAGCGGAATTAGAACAATGGCGGGTGTCTTATCTCGGGCGCAATTCACCCTTGATGCGCGTGTTTGACCAATTGGGCAGCCTTCCGAAAGAAGAACGCCCTGCCATCGGCCGGCGCGCCAATGAAATCAAACGCAACTTAGAAGAAGCATTCGCTCAATCGCAAGAACGACTGCACCAGTATGCCATTCAACAAGCGTTAGAAAGAGAAGTGCTCGATATTAGCCTGCCAGGGCGGAAGTTTGCCCGGGGCCGCTTGCACCCCCTCAGCCAAACCCTGCGCCAAATCAGCGCTATTTTCGCCGAGATGGGTTTCCAAGTTTATCGCTCTCGGGATGTCGAAACCGATGAATATAACTTTCAATTATTGAATTTCCCTCCCCATCATCCCGCCCGCGAGATGCAAGATTCGTTCTATCTCGATCTGCCCCATCCGCCGGATAATCCCATCTTATTACGCACGCACACATCACCAGGGCAAATACGCGCCATGCGCGAATTTGCTGCCCTCAACCCGGCGGATCCACCACCCGTGCGCATCATCCTTCCGGGAATGTGTGCCCGTTACGAGCAAATCACCGCCCGCTCCGAGATCCAATTTCAACAGGTGGAAGGGCTGGCAGTGGGCAAAGCGATCACCTTTAGCGATCTAAAAGGCACGCTTACCGATTTCGCCCAACGCATGTTCGGAAAAGGGGTACAAAGCCGTTTTCGCGCCTCCCATTTTCCTTTCACCGAGCCGAGCGCTGAAATGGACATCGAATGTTTTGTCTGTGGCGGCAAGGGCTGCACCGTTTGCAAGCGCAGCGGCTGGCTGGAGATCCTTGGTTGTGGAATGGTACACCCGGTCGTGCTGCAAAATGGAGGTTACGACCCACGAATTTACAGCGGTTTTGCCTTTGGAATGGGGGTTGAACGTATTGCCATGTTACGCCATGGTATCGAAGACATCCGTTATTTCTATAGCAACGACATTCGATTTCTGGAGCAATTTGTATGAAAGTACCAATTTCCTGGCTAAAAGAATATGTTGATATCCCTTTACCACTGGAAACCTTAGCCCATCAATTAACGATGGCTGGTCTGGAAGTGGAGGAAATCCGTTATGTAGGGTTACCGATGCCCAAAAATTTAGGCGACCCCTCCCAAAGACAAGAGATTAAAATCAGCGGCATTGAATGGGATCCTGCTACCATTGTAGTCGGGGCAGTTTTGGAAGTGAATCCTCATCCCAATGCGGATCGGCTGGTCCTTTGTCAACTCGATGATGGTCAGACGGTACATACGGTTTTAACCGGTGCCCCTAATCTTTTCCCCTTCCGCGGGAAAGGACGCTTGCCCAAACCGATTAAAGTCGCCTATGCGAAAGAGGGCGCCCGTCTATACGATGGTCATCAAGCAGGTCAGGTGCTCACTACGCTAAAACGCACCAAGATTCGCGGTGTCGAATCGTACTCCATGGCCTGTTCGGAAAAAGAATTGGGCATCTCGGATGATCATGAAGGGATCATCTTTTTAGATGATGATGCTCCCGTTGGAATGCCTTTAGTGGAATATATGGGTGATGCCGTTTTCGATATCGCTATTACGCCTAACATCGCCCGCTGCGCCAGCATCTATGGTGTTGCCCGTGAGATAGCTGCCATCACCAATCAACCTTTGCGCCAACCCTCCCTCAAACCGATCATGCAAGGGGCGCCGATTGCAGGGCGCGTCTCCATCCAAATTCAAGATCCTAATCTCAATCCCCGGTTTGTATTGGGATTGATCGAAAATGTCCAGATCCGTCCTAGCCCTTATCAGGTTCAAAGACGGCTGCGCCTGGCTGGGATGCGTCCAATAAATAATATCGTCGATGTGACCAACTATGCGATGCTGGAATTGGGTGAGCCGCTGCACGCATTTGATTACGATGTCTTGGTGCAGCGAGCTAATGGGAAATCCCCTACCATTATCACCCGCCCCGCCAAACCCGGAGAAAAATTGAAGACATTAGACAATGTGGAACGCACATTGAATGACTTCACCATTCTCGTTTGCGACACGCTTGGTCCCCTATCCATTGCGGGAGTGATGGGTGGCGCGGAATCGGAGGTCAGCGAGAATACTCGTAATGTCCTCCTCGAAGGTGCTGCATGGAATATGATTAATATCCGCCGCACAGTTTTCGCCCAAAATTTACCCTCCGAAGCCGCTTACCGTTTCTCGCGCGGCGTTCATCCCGCGCTGGCAGAACGAGGCGTGTTGCGCGGATTGGAACTCATGCAACAATGGAGCGATGGCGTTGTGGCACAGGGTTTGGTGGATGCCTACCCTCAGCCAGTCAAAGACCCGCAAATTACCATCACCCCAGCAGATGTACGGCGCAACCTGGGCATTCAACTCACTGCTGCTGAAATCGGCGATATATTGAAAAGGCTAGAATTCAAGGTGGCACAAGATGGAGAAAAGATCACCGCCACCGTCCCTGATCATCGTCTGGACATCAGTGAGGGAGTGATCGGTAAAGCTGATTTGATGGAGGAAATTGCCCGTATTTATGGTTATGAGCGCATCCCCACAAGCCGAATGGCAGATGAATTGCCGCCGCAAAGCGCCGATACACTGCGCTTGCGTGAAGAAAGTTTACGTGATTTACTGGTGAATCTCGGTCTACAGGAAGTGCAAACATATCGCATGACCTCACCCGAACGAGAAGCACGCCTGCCTTTTGTGCTGCCCCCGCCGCCAGAGCAAAGTGACCCTATCAAGCTAATCAATCCCATCGCCAGCGATCGAACCATCCTGCGCCAAAGTCTGCTCATCAGCTTATTGGAATCGGCGGAACGGAACTCCCGTTTACAAAATCGGTTAGCATTATTCGAAATCGGGCCAGTATATTGGCGTGATCCAGCCGACCTTCTACCGCAAGAATTAACCCGCTTAGCCATCGTGTTGAGCGGTCAACGGGATTATTCCACCTGGCAGAAAACCGAAACCACCCTGATGGACTTCTTCGATTTGAAGGGCATCCTCGAAAGCATCGTTGATGGATTTCATGTAGGCGGAACACGATTTGAACCTGCCCAACATCCCGCATTTCATCCTGGCAAATGTGCCGCTTTTTACCTGCAGGATCAAATTTTAGGATATTTTGGTGAGCTCCACCCAACCATCCAGGCCAAATTCGAATTAGGAGAAGCACCGTTACAAGCTGTCGAGCTGGAATTAAATCCTCTCTTAGTAGCAATCCCCGATCGCTATATTATCACCCCTGTGCCGGCATTTCCACCGGTTTTGGAAGATATCGCCGTGATCGTGGATGAAGCAATTCCCGCCGCAAAGGTCGAACAATGTATCTGGTCCGCTGGTGGGAAAATGCTGGCAGCCGTACGCTTGTTCGATGTGTACCGCGGCGAACAAATCGGTGAGAATAAGAAGAGCCTTGCCTACAGTCTAACCTATCAAGCGCCAGACCGAACCCTCACCGACCAAGACGCCGCTCAAATCCGCAGCCGTATTGTGCGCCGGCTCGAGCAAGAAGTAGGCGGTCGACTGCGGAGTTAATTATCACCTAATCTTAAAGTGTCCATTCAATAATAAGTCAAGAACCCCTCGCTAAATCAACGAGGGGTTATGTTATAAAATTCAGGAGTGTTGTGGGTTGCTTTTGATCCTCTTTGGTTTTACCAATTCTTAGCTGATGGAGCGGGTAATGAGTTTCGTTTATGTTTTCGATAGAGTATATTACGCCGATAAATAAAATCAATTGGGATACTCCAAATATGTACTAACCTTGTAAAAGGCCAAACGCCCACGATCAGGAACGCCAATAAGACATGAATTTGATAGGACAACGGTACCCCAATCATTAATTTCGCATCTGGCGAGAAGATGATTAAACTACGTAACCATGGAGCAATCGTAAGACGGTAATTGAAACCGCCGATAAAAACATTGTAAATCAACGTATTATATAATCCAAAACCGATCAATATAAGCAATAAAATGAGAATGAATTTATCAGCAAAACTACTAGTTAATGAAACTCGCTCAGTGTTCATTCGGCGAACCAATAGCAACAAGAGGCCAATTGTTACCAAGATTCCTGCTGCACCACCGCTATATATGGCAAACATGTGATAAATTTCATCCGTAATCCCGAGTTGAGTAACAACTTTCGCAGGTATTAACAAACCAGCTACATGTCCGAAAAAAACGAGGATTATTCCATAATGGAATAGAATGCTACCCCAACGTAAATGATTCTTCTCGAGTATTTCGGATGACCTGGCTGACCAGTTCAATTGATTGATTTTATAGCGGTAGATATGTCCCACAACAGAAATAGATATCATTATATATGGAAAGATAACCCACAAAAACTGATTAAAAATATTCATGTTACTACTTCCTTTATAAGTAATGAATCGATTACCCTCAGAAGCGCATCGAAAACTAGGGAATATGGACTATTTTTCTCTTGTAATGAAGTAAATTTTTCCTCGATAGAACATTTGTAACTTTTGATTAAGTCAAATAATAGTTGTTCATCACAAAACGAAGCGAACTCCAAAAATAGGGGTAGATAATCTGGTAGTTCTGTGGAATTGATGACAAAGCCGGCTTTTTTATACGTTTGGATTAATTCCGCTAAATAAAATCCACGTTTAGTTTCATCGATTGTCTTCGAACTTGTTAAATAAAGATTAGTATGTCCATTAAAATCGAAAGTTTGAACATAATTTTCTTGAAGATCAAGCAATGGTTTAGATCGATAAAATTTTAAAAAATCAGATAGATTAGATTTTATTTTAATATCCGTAATATCATCAATGATCTCCTCCCAATTCACAGTGGAGAAAGATTGTTCGGGATAAAGCAACCAAATGGATATTAACTTGAATAATACCCTTTTTACCATCATCATGATCTTATTCTTCTGATATGCAATATTGACCGTCGTAATTCATCGCAAAGCCGGTTATTCCTTGCTCTTGATATAAATCTTGATACACTTCCTTATGGGCGTTTGGAATAACAAAACGATCCTCAAATTTTGCTATGGCTAATAATCGATACAACCTTTCAATTTGTTGTTGATCCAGTCCTAATTCCTCAAAAATAGAATTATCGAAAGTTTGAGAAATACTTTTAGAACGCATGTAATATCGCATGGCTAACAGTTTCTTTAAGACTAATCGTACAACATCTTGATTGCCAGCAGTAAGTAAATTTGCTAAATATTGGATTGGAATCCGCATTTGATCAACAGTTGGTAGTATATCGCTCTGTGATATAGATCCTTTATCTTCTTCGATTACTCTCATGATAGGGCTTAGAGGTGGAATATACCAAACCATCGGTAATGTGCGATATTCAGGATGAAGCGGTAATGCCACTCCCATTTCAACAACTAATTTGTAAACTGGTGATCGTTGAGCAGCGCTAATCCAATCATCCGGAATACCATCAAGATGTGCTTGGTGAATTACTTTTTCATCCCAAGGATCTAAGAACAGTTCCAATTGGGATTGGTAAAGTCCTTGTTCTGTTGAAATAGATGCAGCATTTTTGACACTATCCGCATCGTAAAGAATTACCCCAATATAACGAATTCTACCTACACAGGTTTCTGAGCAAATGGTTGGTAATCCAACTTCTATACGTGGATAACAAAATGTACATTTTTCAGACTTGTGTGTTTTCCAATTAAAATAGACTTTTTTATATGGACAGGCAGACACACAAAATCGCCAAGAACGGCATGCATTTTGATCAACTAATACGATTCCATCTTCATCACGTTTATACATTGCCCCTGATGGGCAAGCTGCTACACAGGCTGGATTGAGGCAATGTTCGCAAATGCGAGGTAAATAAAACATGAAGGTTTGTTCAAATTCTTGCCTAATTCCTTCTTCAATACCAACAATATTTGGATCAAGCTGACTAGTAACATTAGAACCCGCTAGATCATCTTCCCAGTTAGGGCCCCAAATAATTTCCATATCCTTACCAGTAATTTGAGATTTCGGATAAGCGATTGGTTGACCTTTTTTAACGGGGCTTGTGATCAAAGTCTCATAATCATATGTCCAAGGCTCATAATAATCATCTATTGTGGGCATATCGGGATTATGGAAAATATTGGTATAAATCCAAAAACGATTACCAACCTTAAGTCGAAGTTGACTATTTTTTCTCTCCCAGCCACCTTTATATTTACTTTGATTTTCCCATTCTTTTGGATAACCAATGCCCGGTTTGGTTTCCACATTATTGAACCAGATATATTCAGCACCGGGACGGTTTGTCCAAGTGTTCTTGCAGGTCACACTACAGGTATGGCATCCAATGCATTTATCCAGATTCATCACCATGGAAAGATGTGCTTTAATCTTCATTCTTGTTCACCTTCATTAACTTTCTAACCAGTACAACGAGATCTCTTTGATTGCCTGTTGGCCCAAAATAATTAAAACCATAGCTAAGCTGAGCGTATCCACCGACAAAATGAGTTGGTTTTATATGCACTTTGGTTGGACTATTATGGGTTCCACCACTTTGATTGGTAATTTCCGAATTCAGCGTGTAAATGGTACGATCCTGAGCATGATACATATAAGTGATTCCGACAGGCATACGTTGGCTAACCACTGCTCTCGCTACCACTACGCCGTTACGATTGTATACTTCTACCCAATCATTATCATTGACATCAATGTTGGCTGCATCCTTTGGGTTTAACCAAATAGTTGGACCTCCACGAAATAATGTCAACATTTGTTGGTTATCATAAAACATACTGTGAATGTTCCATTTACCATGCGGAGTTAAATATTTTAGGTAAATAGTTTTTCCCTTTTCAGCGGGAATCAAGTCGTTTGGATAGAATGTTTGAGTTGGAAGCACAGGCTTGTAGATTGGCAAAGACTCACCAAATTCGTAGAATAGTTCATGATCAATAAAAAATTGTTGTCTCCCACTTAAGGTTCTAAATGGAATTAAAAGTTCAATATTATTCACAAATGGAGAATAACGACGCTCTTTATTATTTCCGGTAAAAATAGGTGTCGAAATTGATTCTTTTGGTTGAGTGGTGATATTCTTGAGATTGAAATTTTCGCCGGCTCTATTATCAGCAAAATTCTTGACCATCAACCCAGTTCTTTCTTCAGCTGCATTCCAGGCTTTTTGTGCAACTTTTCCATTACTTGCACTAGATAATAGTAATATTGCATCAACCGCCTTCTCTGCCTCATCAATTTTAGGCATTCCTCGATGAATTCCGGATGAGTAGGTTCCGAGTAAATGCTTTAGATATTCATATTCTTCTTTTCCATTCCAAGATACTCCGTGCGCTCCTATTGGATTTTGCTCCAATAATGGTCCTAATGAGATAAATTTATCAAATACATTTGTGTAATCCCGATCCACAAGGAAAAATTTTGGCATTGTTTTTCCTGCTATTGGCTCAATTTCACCTTTGCTCCAATCGCGAATTTTCCCAAATGGTTGAGCAATTTCATCTGGTGAATCATGCATCAGTGGTATTGCAACTACATCATTCACTGGATTCGGAAAATACTTCTTTGCTAATTTTGAAAATTGATCAGCAAGATTTTTAAAAATATCCCAATCTGATTTGGCTTCCCAAGGTGGAGAAATGGCTGGATTGAATGGATGAATATAGGGATGCATATCGGTGCTACTTATATCCGTTTTTTCGTACCATGTTGCAGCGGGTAAAACGATATCAGAATATAAAGCGGTTCCAGACATTCGAAATTCTAAGTCAACAAGAAGATCCAGCTTCCCGATTGCACCAGTTTCTTTCCAAATCATCTCATTAGGTCGAAGTTGTTCCGCTGATTCCGTTGCTAATACACCTTGATGTGTGCCCAAAAAATGTTTGAGAAAATATTCATGTCCTTTCCCTGAACTTGAAATCAGGTTTGCTCTCCAAACAAAAAGTGTTCTTGGAAAATTAAGTGGGTTATCTGGATCTTCTAATGCGAATGTTAGGTTTTCTTCTTTCAATGAATTTACAACAAAACGGATAACTTCTTCCTTACTGCTCGCTCCGGCTTGTTTTGCTTCATCCGCTATGGTTAGAGGGTTTTTATTAAACTGTGGATATGAAGCTGACCATCCCAACCGGACTGATAAAATGTTGTAGTCAGCAGGATGCTCATAACGAGTCTTTGTTACGAGCGGTGAGGATAAAGTGCTCATTGGAATTTCTTCATAGCGATATTGATCCGTCCCAAAATAAAAATAGGATGTTGCGTTTTGCAAACGTGGTGGCACTGTCCAATCGCGAGCGAACGCTAATGTTGACCAGCCCTCAAACGGACGTACTTTTTCTTGCCCAACATAATGAGCCCACCCGCCTCCATTTACCCCTTCGCAGCCAGTTAAAATAACTAGACTCAAAATCGCCCGATAATTCATATCAGCATGAAACCAATGATTCGTGCCCCCGCCCATCAGGATCATCGAACGCCCTTTTGTTTTAATTGCATTTTGAGCAAATTCTCGCGCAATTTTTACAACCTGGTTTGCTTTGATCCCAGTGAATTGTTCTTGCCAGGCTGGGGTATAAGGCTGAATGTCCATATAGTTCATTGGATACCCATCTTTAACAGTATTTCTACTCACACCATAATTGGCTAACATCAAGTCAAAAACAGTAGCAACATACCTTTCTTCTCCATCCACCCGTATCCGTTTTACCGGTACAGAACGATCTAAAATATGTCGAGACTGGTCATCAAAATAAGGTAAAGCAATCGTAACGATTTCATCCTCATAACCTGCTAAGGTGATTAACGGATCATATGGTTGTCCGTTTTCATCCACCATTTCCAGATTCCATCTTTTCTTATTTTCCCAACGGTGGCCAATACATCCATTTGGGATAACCATATTATTGGTCTTCTTATCAATAACAATTAGTTTCCACTGTGAATTTTCATCAGCCAGATTGATATCAGAGGCACGTAAAAACCGGTCAGTAATAAACTGTTCATTATTCTTTTTTAGTAAGACAAGAAACGGGAGGTCTGTATATTTTTTTACATATTGATCAAAATATTCTGTCTGTTGATCAATAAAAAATTCTTTAAGTATTACATGAGTCATCGCTAGTGCCAAAGCCCCATCGCTGCCAGGTTTGATTGCGAGCCACTCATCAGCAAATTTAACCGACTCAGCATAGTCAGGGCTTATGGAAACAACTTTAGTGCCTTTATAACGCACCTCAGTCATAAAATGAGCATCAGGTGTGCGGGTTAATGGAATATTTGTTCCCCAAATGACAAGATAACCAGCGTTATACCAATCACTGCTTTCCGGTACATCCGTTTGATCACCCCAAATCATTGGCGATGCAGGTGGTAGATCAGCATACCAGTCATAAAAACTTAACATAGAACCACCTATTAGGGAAAGGAAACGCGCTCCAGATGCATAACTGACCATAGACATCGCCGGTATTGGAGTAAATCCAGTAATGCGATCAGGTCCATATTTTTGGATCGTATAGATTAATTGGGCAGATATGATTTGATTAACTTCATCCCAAGATACTCTTACAAAGCCACCCTTTCCACGCGCTGCCTTATAGGTTTGCGCCTTAATTTGATCTTCAATGATAGATTTCCACGCCTCCACGGGATCATTGGTTTCTTTTAATGCATTACGCCAATAATCCAATAAAACCCCACGCACATAAGGATATTTCACCCGCAGAGGACTATAGTTGTACCATGAAGCAGATGCACCTCGGGGGCATCCACGCGGTTCATATTCTGGCAAATCTTCACCGGTTGTTGGATAGTCTATTGCCTGGTTTTCCCAAGTAATAATGCCATTTTTCACAAATACTTCCCAACTACATGATCCAGTACAATTTACACCATGAGTTGTGCGGATGACCTTATCATATTGCCAGCGTCGCCGATATAGATCTTCCCATTCCCTATCTTGAGAACTTATCGCACTCCATTTATCTGAATTCTTATCATATGATCGAAAAAAACTCAATTTTGACAATATACTTTGGGTCTTTTTATTCATCGCTATTCTTTCTATTTGAAATGATAAATAACCTATTTATTTTTGGTCATAAACGGTCTAGATTTATGCTGCGGGTAAATTATCGCTTTTTATCTTCAACAAATAATTTTGTTAATTAGAGAAGGATCAAGAGCGTGTTCTGCATGAAGCGGCAATAAATCCTCCGCGATTGTTTGTAACATCAAATGTCATAGAAATTGCGATGATTTATTCTTTATCGAAATATCAACTTGTAATTTGACTTAAATTATTCTTTTCAAAAATATGCATTATTTCATCTAAATAATAATATAAATCAAAATTATTATTTTGGCAATATCTTTATAGTTGTTTATTTATTTCAAATCCACAATATTCATACTCAATCATGCTTCGATTAAATTTCATTCGAGAACTAATAAATCAAATGTCATTTTCGAATGATTCAATGTTTTTGGGGTTAGTTAGTCCTGATAAAAAATTTATTATAAAAAGCCAAAAGAAAAGCTCCAAATTGGTATAACCAGCTTACTATTGCAACATACACAAAAAAGTCTGAAATGATTTTTAGCTGAGGGATATTCAATGTCACTGCTAATTTATACGTTGCTACTGTGTACATCCCCATCGGGAAGACTGCCCCCCAAAATTGCGAATCATATTTAAAAGAGATTTTATTAATGATATGCTTCCAATACCCCATCATAAACAATAAGGGAATCCACCAACTGCCATAAGACCAAATAAGGAAAGTAGCTCCTTGAATGAATGATTTGAGCGTATTTATTATTGGATAAAATTGACCAACTTGACTATTTTCTCCTGCAATTAATATCAAGGATCCTGCTAAGGTGGTAATTGCAGTAGCTCCCATATTAATCCAATAGGAGCCAGTGACATCTTTAGGCTGTATATTATAAAATAATAAGCGGTAATAGATTAACGGCATGATAATAAAATAAGTGAAATATCCAATCAAGTAAAAAATAATGGCGATTAAGAACATCCAAATATGGTTTCCTGATAATTGAGCAGCTAACAAGGCTACCGATTCCGTAGAGACAATCGCGACCAACCATCCACCATTGATGGATTGATCGAGTGGTTGTTTTTGATTAGAGAACATTAAGCTTGCAAAAACGACATATTGATAAAATAGCCACAGAAGAATTCCGAAAACCCAAAGAATGAAAGCAATTTCGGTATGATTACCAATAACAAGAAAATCTGCCCCCAAGGTATTCGTTCCAGCGATGATAGTAAAAAAACCTGGACCTCTCCGATGATTTTGAATATCTGTTTTATAGTTTTCAGAATGAAAAATAATCCTGTAAATATTGATGATCCATAATGCTACATACGCCACGATATTGAAATAAAAGAGCAATTTAGCAAACCAAATAAATTGATAAATAAACGCCGCAATGGCGACAATTCCAGTTGCCATTACTAAAGCAAAATAGGCTGGAAGTAAATTACTCGCAATTTGATCCAGTTTCGCTTTTATATTCATAATACTCTCCGTTTTTTTATTATTCGAATTAATTAATTGAAACATATTTATATCAATTATGCAACTATTGATACGCTCAATTCAATTGAGATTTTCCCAATTTAGGCTCATCCAGTTATAATAAAAAAAGAAAGACTGACATGTCACCAACCAGGAGATCCAACATGACACCCGAACTCATCATCATGCTCACCCATCACGATCAAACCGTTCCGAATGCGCGCGAATTATTCGATGAACTAAAAGACATCCCGGTCCGTTGCTGGGGTTTCAAAGATATCGGATTACCGGTAGAGCAAATGATCGAACTGGTTAATCAAATGAAAAAAGCCGCTAAAACAACCTTTTTAGAAGTGGTTTCCCTGAGTGAAGCAGAAGGGCTGCGCGGCGCAAGGCTAGCAATCGAGGCCGGCTTTGATATTTTGATGGGAACCGTGTATTATGACTCAATCCGCGATCTGGTCAAAACCTCACCGGTTAAATATTACCCTTTCCCAGGCCATGTTCACAGCCATCCCAGCATATTAGATGGCAGTATCGATGAGATCGTCCAACATGCCCGGTTTCTAGAAGCACAAGGTGCAGATGGTTTGGATTTACTCACCTATCGTTATCATGGTGATGCACCAAGACTCCTGCAAGAAGTAGTAAAGGCAGTAACCATCCCTGTCGTTTCTGCGGGAAGTATTGATTCGTTTGAACGCATTCAGGAAGTACAACGCGCCAATGCTTGGGGTTTTACCATTGGCAGCGCCTTCTTTGAGCAAAAATTCGTTCCCAATGGCAGCATGCGCCAAAATATTCAGGCGGTTTGGGAATGGTTGCAAAAAGGAAAATCATAAAGGTTCATGAACATGCCACCCACCCTTAAATATGATCCTGGTGATACTGCCAAGTTTTGGGAAAACATCACCGCGTTACCCGGTTTTCCAAAAGACGATTACATTCCCCTGAGACAAATGATTTTCCAATCCGATGCAATCTATGAAATCCCCACCGTATTGGAAAAGATGGGCGTCTCGCGCAAAAACCCAATCCTATTCGTCATGGATGCTACCCCAATGAATCGGTGTGGGCAAGAGCTAAAACCAACTGTTTTACGCTTTCTCCATGAAGATGGCTGGCAGATTGAACCGGTCATCTTACTCCCCGATGCGAGCGGACAAGTGCACACCGAAATGCCGCGCATTCATGCAATTCAACATCGAATCCAACCAGAATTTGGGGTGATTTCGCTAGGCTCCGGGGTCGTAACCGATATTACCAAGCACGCCTGTTTCCTCTTTGAACAAAGTTCCGGCATCCATATTCCTTATCTGGTAATTCAAACCGCTAACTCCGTATCCGCTTTTACATCAAACATGGCACCTGTATTTATGGATGGTGTAAAACGGACGCTGCCTTCCCGCTATCCCGACGCCCTGATTTGTGATTTAGAAACCTTGCGTGATGCACCGCTCGAGATGACCCTGGCAGGTGTGGGAGATATGTTAGCGGCTTTTGTTAGTTTGGCAGACTGGTATCTCGCGTTCCAATTAGGCATGGATGATACCTATAACCCTTTGCCACAAACATTGCTCGAAAATCTCTATGATGTCTTGCTTGTTGCCGCCCCCGATATCCGCACGCCTACCCCGCAAGGGATGGAGATATTAGCGAAAGTGATTGCCCTGGGCGGTTTGGCAATGTCCCTCTCTCATGCCACTACACCACTATCGGGCTATGAACACGTCATCTCTCATATCCTCGATTTAGTCAATGAACGGACGGGAGCTCCACTCGCGATGCATGGGACACAAGTTTCCCTGGCGACCATTTTAGCCAGCCGGGCATACCAAATATTCCTCCAGCAATTTGACCCCAAGCAAATCAATCCACAGCAATGCTATCCCACCGCTGAACTCATGCAGCAATTGATCCAAAAAACCTTCGCGGTGATCGATCCTAGCGGGTCAGCTGCGGCGGAGTGCTGGTCAGATTACAAGTTGAAGCTGGAAAATTGGCAAAAAAACCAACCTGCTTTGATAAAATTCATCCAAGAATGGGATCAGATCAAGACAAAACTGTACCAATTAACCCGCCCGGCTGAGGATATCGAACGAATTCTGCGAGCAGTTAATGCACCCATTCAATTTTCCCAGTGCCAACCACCATTAGATGAAACCCGTGTTCGCTATGCATTCATGAGCGCACCCCTCATGCGCAAAAGGTTAACGCTCGGCGATGTGCTCATTTTTTTCCGCTGGAATCGGGATCAGCTCTGGAAACAAATATGGGAAGAGGAGCCGATTTAAAAGCTAAGGTTCAACATAGCGTTTATTAATCCCCTTCATCTATTAATTTCAATCAATGAAATACGGTCGAAAAAAAGCCTGATTTCAATCGGGCTATTTTTTTAATTCGTTGATACCACTCCCGTTGATAAGGCGAACGACATTCGCGGTGATATTTGGTTTGGATGGATCGAAGGTAATCATCTCCTCATATTCGGGGGCTTTCGTAATCGCAACATGGGAAAAGGGCAGCGGTTGAAAGGGGATGATTACCTCATCTGTGCCCACATTTTCTCCCCAGTATAAAAAGGTTTTGCCACTCAAAAGATAACCATGGTGAGACTTTTCCGGCGGCAGGTTTTTAAAAGCAGGCACCAACCAGGCAGCGGTGTCACTTTTTTCCAAGATTAATGCGCTAGGGAGGATGTCGCTTTCGGCTAATCCAGCGGTTTGTAACACCGCCACCGGCGTCGTGGATTCCGACCAGATCCCGATCATCATACTCGCGAAATTCTTGATGGGCAAGCGGATCGGTTCGACATTCTGGGACAATTGCTCCGCCACACCAATCCAGGTGAGCAAATAATTGAGAAATGCCTTTTCGCCTTGAAAAATTCCCAAGTGATAATAGCGGCTCTCCTGCATCAGCGAAATGACCTGTTTTTCCAGAAAGTAAAAGGATTGGCGCTCAAAGGTTGCTGGTTTGCGGATAACCGTCACATTCAATGAGCGGTCAGCCCGGGCGATCACGTCCATCATGGCGATAATCCGTCCATCCAGTTCCCAACTCTGGCTGGCGGTGCGGATCAACAATCCCTTGTTTTCCAGCGCTTCCCGTCCCAGCACAATTTCTTGACGGAGTGCTTCCCTGGAATACCCTTTAAATGGATTACCGGTTAACAAGGT
>DAOTVW010000176.1:0-4581 GCA_034436035.1 Anaerolineales bacterium | reverse complement strand
GTGGTGTATGGCGGGCGCGGCCAGGCAGCGCGTAACTGGGAGTGCTTTGACGCAATCCTCGAATCACTGAAAAACCTGGAGGAGGATGAAACCCTGCTTGTCCAGAGCGGAAAACCAGTGGCGATTTTCAAAACCCACCCCGATGCGCCGCGGGTTTTAATCGCTAACTCAAATCTCGTCCCGCATTGGGCGACTCAAGAACATTTCGACGAGCTGGCTGCCAAAGGATTAATCATGTTCGGCCAAATGACCGCTGGTTCTTGGATTTACATTGGCACCCAAGGTATCCTGCAAGGCACCTATGAGACTCTGGCAGCTTTAGCGAGTCAACGCGGCTGGAAATCGCTTAAAGGGAAATTTGTCTTAACCGCCGGTTTGGGTGGGATGGGCGGTGCCCAGCCATTAGCTATCACCATGAACGAAGGGGTAGGACTTATTGTGGAAGTGGATGCCCAGCGAGCCCAACGCCGCCTGGAGATCGGTTATGTGGATACGGTAGTGGATAACCTCGAAGAAGCGATGACGCTGGTCGAAGAATGTGTCCAGAAAGAGATTCCCAAATCCATTGGTTTGATCGGCAATGCCGCAGATGTGTACAATGAATTAGTGATCCGGAAGGTCATCCCAGATGTCGTAACCGACCAAACCCCGGCGCATGATGTCTTGATGTATGTGCCTTCTAGCTTAAGTGTTAGTGCTGCGGAAGAGTTAAGGCGCTCTAACCCCAAAGAATATGAGAAGCGCTCCATGGAGTCGATGGCACACCATGTCCAAGCAATGCTCGAATTCCAGCGTCAAGGGGCAGAGGTATTTGATTATGGGAATAATATCCGTCAGCGTGCTTACGATTGGGGGGTAACCGATGCTTTTGAATTCCCTGGTTTTGTGCCAGCCTATATTCGCCCGCTCTTTTGCCAGGGAAAGGGACCATTCCGTTGGGTAGCTCTTTCCGGCGACCCCGAGGATATATACAAGACGGATGAAGCGATCATGGAGCTTTTCCCGGAAGACGAGCATCTGCAGCGCTGGCTAAAAATGGCCCGCCAAAAAATACCTTTCCAGGGCTTACCGGCGCGTATTTGTTGGTTGGGTTATGGGGAGCGCGCCAAAGCGGGTTTGAAATTCAATGAGATGGTGGCGAAAGGTATCTTGAAAGCTCCTATTGTCATTGGACGTGACCACCTCGATGCTGGTTCGGTTGCCAGCCCGAATCGGGAAACGGAAGGGATGAAGGATGGCACGGATGCGGTTTCCGATTGGCCGATTTTGAATGCCTTGATCAACGCGGTGGGCGGCGCAACCTGGGTTTCCTTCCATCACGGTGGCGGTGTGGGGATCGGCTTTAGCCAACATGCTGGGCAGGTGATTGTTGCAGATGGAACTCCAGCAGCAGCCAAGCGCCTGGAACGGGTACTGACGACCGATCCCGGCATGGGCATTGTCCGCCATGCCGATGCGGGCTACGAACTGGCAATTGAAGAAGCAAAACGACATGGGATAAAAATGCCTATGTTACAATAGGTATATGAAACATGTTGTTATCACTGGCAGCAGCCGCGGCATTGGATTTAACCTGGCAAAGGCTTTTCTGAAACGCGGCTGCCGTGTGTCCATCAGCGGGCGCGATCCCGAACGACTGCAGAAAGCCCATCATCAATTAGTGCAAGAATTTGGGAATGAGCCCGTCTTTGCTAAAGCGGCAGATGTGGGTGATTTTAACCAAGTGCAAGCCCTATGGGATGAAGCCTTCCTGCGCTTTCACGCGATCGATATCTGGATCAATAATGCCGGCGTGACGGCTCCTCCAGACCCGCTTTGGGAGCAAAATCCAGAAACGGTTGCTTCGGTTTACCGCTCAAACTTGCTCGGACTGACATACGGCTGCATGGTGGCGCTCACCGGAATGCGTCAACAAGGTTTTGGAGCTATTTATAATCTGGAAGGCGCCGGCAGCGATGGACGCATCCATCCTGGTTTGACCCTCTATGGAACCACGAAATTCGCCATACGCTATCTTACCGATAGTATTGCCCGCGAAGTGGAAAATACCAGCATCATTATCGGGGCTTTACGTCCAGGAATGGTCCTCACCGATCTTGTCACCGCTCCATACGCCAATCGGCCAGAGGATTGGGAACGCTTCAAAGCAGTTCTCAATCTCATTGCGGAACGACCAGAGGTTGTGGCACCACGCTTAGTGGATAAAATATTGCAAAACCAACGCAATGGCATTCGTATCCACGCATATTCGCGTCTCCAATTTATCGGTCGCACGTTAATTCGGATCGCCTTACGGAAACGGCTCATTGAGGAGGAGTGAGAGAAATGGATAAGCGGATTGTGATAATCTTGATTGGCTTTAGCCTTTTGTTGAGCATTTTAGGCTGCCAAGCCGGCGCCTTGTTGCTCCCCGCCACCCCCACTATTGCACTTTCGACAACAACTCCGCTGCCTAGTTTAACATTTTCTCCCACGGTAAAACCATCCAGCACCCCAACCCCGCCTTTTACTCCATCCCCCGAGGCTTCCGTCACCCCCAACAATGGCTGGAATATTTACCGCAACAGCAGCTATGGTTTTGAACTACAATATCCGCCCGGTGGTAATATCACCGTAAATCAACCGGATGAAGTTCGCATAGACCTTCCTTTTGAATTAGGCACCAATTTAGAAGAAAAATACCTTGATATTCATGCGCAACCTCTTGAGGGTGATTGCTTAAGTCCATTGGCAGAAGGATGGCCTAAGGAGAGCCTCAGTCCAGAAACATTGGTGGTAGGTTTGTTGGAATTCCAAGTTTTGAAAGGGACTGAAGGCGCAGCCGGGAACATTTATGATTGGACCTCCTATGCCATTCAGAATGAGGATACCTGTGTTACTCTTGACTTCGTCCTTCACTCGACCAACCCGCTCAATTATCCAACACCGCCTAAACCCTTTGACCCAGAATTAGAGAGCAGGGTTTTTAGCCAAATCATCAACACATTTGTTTGGTTCATACCGTAATGAAAGAATCGGCGGTGTATAATTAATTTCAAACCCCACCTTTCCGGGAGCAGTTATGAATAAAAATCTTGTCATCCTCCTCATTGTTCTTGTGATTGTCTTTGTTTTTTGTATTGGGCTGATTGGTATAGGAGGGGGAATTTATTTTATCAGTCATCGGCGGGCGGTAGCCTTGCAAGAAACCGCTACGTCTGCTGCTTTGTTAGCAATGCTTGAACCAACGCTCACCCCTTCGCCGGTTATCACTCCCACATCGGAATGCACTAATGCACAAGGGACTCCCTCAGCAGAATGTGGTGTCCTTCCTACAAGTTCTCCTATGGCGCAACCTACCCCAACCCCTGAGGGGGAGAAAACGCCTAATGTAGATTTCAACGGCATGCAATTTTACTTGGATACACGGCTGGCTCAAGGAGTGCTGCCAGAAATTGTGCCTGCCGCGCCTGGCGACCCATCCCAATCTATGGCGGGAGAAGTGCATCCCGAATACACCCAGTTCACGTTGCAAGGATATGTTCTGCGGGATACCTTTCATAGCCCGCGCATTTATATCTATCCCTTGAACGATTACCGCACGATGGATAGCAGTGTGGATGAGATCGCTAATCAATTAACTCAACTGTTAGAAGAAAAACCCACTGAGGTGGAAAATTTGCCCTTTTTACCCTTATGGAACGCAGCTCAAATGTTCCATGCCCAAATCAGCTATCTTGACTTCAAAAATGGTAAAGGGGTGCGTTATCTCACCCAATATGGGCAAGCTGTTTATCCGATCAATAACCATGACCTGTTTTATACCTATCAAGCCATCAGTGATGATGGGTTGTGGTATGTTGCGGTGGTGTTGCCGGTCTCTCATCCATTGCTCCCAGCATCCTATAACGGTGGGGATCCCGGTATCAGTGACCCGGAAAGCTATTTCAGCCAAGTGAGCACTCAACTTTCAGCGCTCGACCCCAATAGTTTTAATCCAAGTTTGCTCCAGTTGGACGAGCTGGTCAGTTCGATAAAGGTGAGGTGAGATAAACCTCTCCCTGTGCGGATGATATTTGTAGTACGGGATTCCCATCCCGCCGTTGGTATTGTCGGAATAGAAACCCGACCTATTAGGGTTTGCATCGGCGGGGATTCAAGTCCCGCCTCAGACCATGGAAGTCCGCTCAAGTGGACTCAGCCCGAGTCGGTTTCAACCGACTTGCATGTCTTGAGCAGGGGATTTATCCCCGGCGAAATCAATGGAAATGTCAGGTATGGAAACCCGGCCAACGCGTTATCGGTTATGGAAAACCGACCTACTCGACATAATTTCGGGTAAAATTGGGCAATGGGCTCCAAAATAGTTTCTTGGCTCTTGGGATTGGTATTGCTCGTCAGCTTGATGTTGAGCGGTTATTCTGCCCGCGCTCAAGCAACAAACAACCCCCTGTTCCAAACGGTCATCATCATTCTCAAAGAACAACCACAGGTGATGGTTGCCGAGCAAGTCTGGGATGAAAAACAACCGCAACTCGAAAGAATCCACAACGAAATTCGTACACTCGATCCCCTTGCTAAAGAATTATCTCAGGCACCGCA
>DAOTVW010000175.1:0-5854 GCA_034436035.1 Anaerolineales bacterium | reverse complement strand
GATAGTACTGCAGACCTTGCACCAAATTGGATTACCGAGAGGCAAATTGGCGTGATCCCGCTTTCAGTTAACCTGAACGGTAGAGTCTACAAAGACGGTGTGGAATTGACGCAGCAACACTTATTCGAACAGATAGAAAAGAGCGGTCAATTACCGACTACAGCCGCACCATCGGTAGGGGAGTTTATCCAATTCTTCCGTCCTTATTCACAAGGCATTTATCTCAGTTTATCTTCTCAACTATCCGCTGCTTATCAAAACGCTTGTCTCGCAGTCGCGGAGTTAGGAAATCCTGACCTGCGCGTGATCGATTCGCGAAATTTATCCAGCGGTATAGCATTGTTGGCGTTGAAAGCAGCCGATTTGCGTGACCAGGGCGCATCTTTAGATGAAATCGAAAGGACGATCCGATCATTGCTGCCAAAAGTCCGCACTGCTTTTATTTTGGAGACACTGGATTATTTATACAAAGGCGGGCGCTGTAACGCCGTGCAAGCACTTGCTAGCAGTTTATTGAAAATCCGCCCCTTAATCTATGTACAGAATGATGGTACATTGGGGGTAGGGGAGAAAACACGCGGTAAACGCAGTAAGGCGTTACAGGCATTGCTAGAACGTTTCCAAGCCGATTTAAAGGAGATGGATTTAAGGCGGGTGTTTGTTACCCACGCCGCTTGCGCCGAGGATGCGATGGCTTTAGCCGAAGAGGTTCGCCGTCTGGCTAACCCGCAAGAGGTTTTGGTGAATGAAGCCGGCAGTGTGATTTCAAGCCATTGCGGACCGCAAACGATTGGTATTATTTATTTACTGCGTGATGAGCAGTAGAAAAAGGACAGATATGTGATCGTTAATTATTGATTGGGAAAATGGTGAATAGCAGTTGTTTTGGAATAAAGGAATATGCATAAAACCTTTCCAGTCATGAGCGAAAATAATTTCCTTGGGTAGATTAACATTTAGGCGTGCTATAATTTAGAAGAAGCCCCAGTAGCTCAAAGGATAGAGCGAGGCTCTCCTAAGGCCGAGGTTGTGGGTTCGACTCCCGCCTGGGGCGTTAAAAATTTGTGGTATTAATTTTCAAAAAAACCCTTGCATTTTTTTAAAAATCTGGTATTATTACGTCAAGCAGATGTCTGGGTGCCCCCCTCACCCAGGCATCTGCTTTTTAACGATGATGAATCGATCGAGTTAGGAACGATACAAAGAATTGGATATGAGTTTATTCCATTCTGGTTGCGTTGCTGGTTTCGAAAGGCAAAACCAGCGTTGAGTATTGGAACAGCTATCTTCAAGGGTTGAGTAGCCTCCTTTGCGTATCGAAACCTGACATTATGTTTCCGAGATAGTTTCGACAAGCACTTCGGCAGGCTCTGTGCATAGCTCAACCAACGGTTTTTCTGCTGGCTGCATATCGCGAGCAATCTTTTGTTGCCATTAGACCCAATTCGTAACGAGCCAGAAGGAATAATCGTATATAATTGGCACAACTTTCACTGTTGGAGGAAAAATGCTCGATCCCAATCCGATTCGCGATAAATTCCCTGCGTTGAAATCCAACGCAATTTTCCTCGATAATCCCGCTGGCACGCAAATCTCTCAGCCATCTCTGCAGCGCATGATGGATTACCTTCTTTATACCAACGCCAACCATGAAGGGGCATTCAAGACGAGCCGGCAATCTGATGCGATCTTGGCTGAAGCTCATGCTGCGGTGGCAGATTTCTATCATGCTGCCAGCCCCAACGAAATCGTATTTGGCGCCAATATGACCACCCTTACCTTGCACATCAGCCGCTCATTAGCACGCTGGTTGAAAGCTGGCGATCGAATCGTGGTAACCCGTTTAGATCACGATGCTAATATCAGTCCATGGCTTTTAATCGCCGAGGAACGCGGTTGTATTGTGGATTGGGTGGATTTTCATCCAGAAGATGGCACTCTGGACCTCGAACAAATGAGGCAAGCGATTGAGCGGGAGCCGCGTATTGTAGCGGTGGGATATGCCTCAAACGCTTTAGGCACCATCAATCCCCTCGAACAGGTCGTTCCATTAGCCAAAAAAGCTGGCGCCTTGGTGTATGTTGATGCAGTGCAGTATGCGCCACACGCCCCTATTGATGTGCAAGCATTGGGTTGCGATTTCCTCGTGTCTTCAGCATATAAATGGTTTGGTCCGCATGTGGGAGTTCTCTATGGACGATATGAGCTTCTCGAGGAACTGTTTGCCTATAAAGTACGACCGGCATCCAATGAGCCGCCTGGCAAATTTGAGACCGGTACACTCAACCATGAAGGGATTGCAGGTGTATTGGGCGCCTTGGAATATTTAGAGTGGGTAGGAAATAATTTTGGGCAAGCTCCACAAGCCTCATTGCGTAATCGTTATTCGGGGAGGGCTTTGAGTCTCAAGGCAGCTATTGCTACTATACAGGAATATGAAGCACAGTTGGCGAAATCCCTATTGGAAATATTGGAAGAGACACCCGGGGTCACGATATACGGATTACGAGACTTTGCCCGAATAAACCAACGTGTGCCGACAGTTGCCTTTCGATTGCAAGGCTGGCATCCCCGCCAAATTGCTGAAGAATTGGATAAGGCTGGGATTTACGTTTGGGATGGTAATTATTATGCTTTAGAAGTCACCACCCGATTGGGGGTCGAATCCGACGGAGGGATGGTGCGGGTTGGCCCGGTTCACTATAATACTCTCGCGGAACTGGAGCAATTCGGGAAGGCGCTAAATATCCTCGCCCGCCGAAGGTGAAAATTGCTTGTTATAGAGCGTTTGTGCAGTGAATCGAGCTAAATCTTGAAAGACATCTTCGGCTTTCGCTTCTTTCTCCGCTAATGGAAGGGCTAATAACCCTTCCACTTTCGCAGCAGTCTCTTCTAATGCTTGTGGATGAGCGTAGGGGGCGAGGTGCTCAAACAGGGTTTCATGGACGTGTTTGCGTTCCATCACTTCCAGCCCATCTAAGATTTGGCGGTGCGGAGTACCTTCCCAAATAGGTAAAATCATCGCTTCCCTCAACCAGCGTTCTATGCCAAATTCCGCTAAGACGCCCATTCCACCATGCACTTCCATCGCCCATTTGGCAGTTTGCACCGCTACTTCCGCAGTCCAATATTTTGCCAAATGTGCCACCAGACGGAATAGGTGATATTTTGCCGAATAGGGGTAGGTTTCCTGCCAAACTTCATCCAGCAGCTGTACGGCGGTCCAGGCAAGGGCAAACGATTCTTGGAGAAGCTGGCTGTGTTGTTCGAATTGGTGTTGCAACAGCGGATGTTCCAGAATCGGTTTGCCAAATGCAACCCGCTTTTGGGCAAAGGATATTGCTTCTGCCAAGGCACGCTGGGTTAATGCAACGCTGGCAATGCTATTTGCCACCCGCGAGACATTCAGCACTTCTAAGATAAGGTAAATCCCTTGTTCTGGTTTTCCTAAAAGGTAGGCTTCACTGTCTTTTAATTCCACTTCTCCCGTTGGGACGGAGCGGGTGGCGATTTTATCTTTCAAGCGCCGGATATGATAATTCAAGCTGCCATCTTGGCGGAAACGTGGCAATAGAAAAAGGGAAAGGCCGCGCACGGTTTGAGGGGCATCACTGCGGCGCGCAGCCACTACGGCTAGTTCCGCGCCAGCATTACTCGCAAAATACTTTTCGCCGTTTAATCGCCAACCATTGGAGCTCTCGGTGGCAATGCATTCCACTCCCATCCCTAGATCGGAGCCGCCTTTGGCTTCCGTCATCCAGGTTGCTCCTTGCCAAACTTGCTCGTCTTTACGCAGGAGAGGGGGAAGGAAGCGTTGGCGCGTTGCATCATCTCCATACTTTGCGAGCGGTATGGCAGTGGAGAGTGAGACAGTATAAGGACAGTATAGCCCCGGGTCGAAGAAGGCGGTAAGGTAGCCAATGAGAAATGAGGGGATTAAGGAGGACTTATCGAATGTACGCCAAACTGCCCCAAGTTGATATCCTTTGCGGAGTATCTTCCAGTAAGATGAAGGAAAAAGGATTTCGTCAATTCGATTTCCAAAAACATCAAACATTTTTAGCCAAGGGGTGCCGGCTTGGTCAATGGAGCTTGCGATAGCTTTCCCCTCCTGATTCCACCAGGTTTCATAATCCTGTAAAGGGAGATCGGCTGGGATATTGATTGACATCGTTCTCAGAAAAACTGTAGGAGAAGCGAAGCGTGTCTCGTCCATATTTGCACCACCTGTTTTATCTAAATGACCACTTGCAACGAGAACGGCATTGTGATGCGGTTGGAATTTGTTTGAATATATTGTAACGATGAAATCTCTTTAAGGCAATTGCGTACAATGTAGTTTTTGCTGAACTGTTTGAAGCGCAGTTTCTTTATTTACATTAGGAGGAGTATTATGATCGATATCATCCCAGATATGACAAAGCATCGGCGGAGTTAATTTATTAATTTGTGCGGTTTGGAGGGTTAATGCAAGTGCTTTTTCCCAGTCGCCAGTAAACGCATAACCCTGGATAAATGGTATTCGTTCATCGGCACGATTTGGAGAATCATTTTCTCGAAATGCTAACTCTGCTAAACGGACTACCTCATTCCAATTTCCTTCTTGACGAGCAAGATCGGCTCGTTCAAAATAGTAGCACCAGCCAGATGGATTTGGCTGTTGCATGAAGGCTGGAAATTGCAGATGGTTTTGAGATTGGTCAGTAATGATTGTGTTTAAATTAGAAAGTTTTAACGCTTGGCGGTTTAACTCGGGGATCTGAACGATATGCTGGTCATATAGCGGGTGAAGGACTCGCAAACAGGCTGGCGGCTGATACACGATAATGAGCGCTTTATTCGTGCTGCCCTGAAAATTAAAGGGACCATAAGATCCTTTAATCAGTAAGTTCGGTAAAATCGCCGGGATTTGCCTGCCGATTCGAATATCTAAATAATAAAACATCAGCGGTAAATTCGTGCTTTTGAAATTGGGAAAATAAAGCCAGTTAATGGGCGCTGTCAATGAATTATCGGTAGAGTGAGTTTCGGCAAGTTGATGCCCAACCAATGTTGTGCCAGGTTCTAATTCTGGCACCCGCCAACTTAATTGCTGAAAAAAGGCATTCGTATAAGCCCAGTCACGTTGAAATTCTACCGCACTTTGAAATTGAGCTCCAATTGCCAGGCTTGCTAGCAGTGAGGCTAATCCAATTCTTATCCATGTGCGATTGCTTAAAAAATCGATGAGACCAGCGAGAAATAAGCTTGAACCAAAAGCCATTGGCAGAGTCATACGGCTGGCTGGAAAGGTGATATCCATCTTTAATCCAGCTGCCAGGAAAGGTAATCCACCGCTCATTAATCCAGCCATACCAAGTAAGAACATATAAAATGCATTCCGTTTATTTCCAGTCTGGTTTCTAAACTTCCATATCAAAAAAGCAGAAATAACCATAAAGGAAAAGATAATCAGAACCGCATAAGCAATCGTTTTTTTAATCCCAAATGACCCGGATTGAGGAAAAGCAAATATTTTTGTCCATGAAAAAATCAACCCAACTTCTATTTGTTGTAACCAGCGAACCATAAGGGATGCGATGGTATTCATTGGCATTTGAGTGATTTCCTCACCTAATTCGACCGGGTAATTTTGATAGTTGGGCAGCCGGGTTATCCCAAATCTCCAGATGCCGATAATAAAAAAGACAATTGCGTAGGGTAGCCAGCGCTTGAATACCAATTTTATTGGGGGAATTTTATTAGATTGAATGTGCATGGCAATCCATAAAATTAAGGGGCGGATTAATTCCAGACCATAATAATATTCGGTCGAGAGCATTGCCAAACTCATAAAGGTAATCGATAGGAAATT
>DAOTVW010000174.1:0-11232 GCA_034436035.1 Anaerolineales bacterium | reverse complement strand
CCTGTTTACGCCAAAATTACGCAAGGCGTGATTGATGGAACCTACAAACCCGGTTGGGATTATTTTGATGCCGATAGCGGCGGTTTGGGTCTGTTCGGATTTATGGAAGGTCAGGAACTGACCAAAGGCGAAAAAGAATTACCGGCGGATGTTTTGACAATGGTCAAAGACACCTTAGCAAAAATGCTGGCTGGTCAATTTACACGCTTTGATGTCTTCTCTGGCCCCATTAAAGATAACCAAGGAAATATTGTTGTCCCAGAAGGCGAAAAGTTACAACAAGCTGATCTGGATCAATTCCCGCCTGGAGCCCCTGGATTAGAGTGCAAGTACTGCATGTACTGGTGGGCGGAAGGAATTAACGCGGAATTGCCGAAACTCTCTCAATAATAAATTCTTTGTGGGGGGCACGAACAAGATGTTCTGCCCCCCGTTTTTTCCTACTGCAATCTTTTTAGCCAGGAAATTTTTATGGATGTAAAAAAAACCGCAGATCAACCAGAAAATACACTTCCTGTTGTCGAAATGCGTGGAATCGTGAAGCGATTTCCAGGCGTGTTAGCGAATGATCATGTCGACTTTACCCTTCTTAAAGGGGAAATTCATGCGTTATTGGGTGAAAACGGAGCCGGGAAGAGCACTTTAATGAATATCCTGGCTGGCTTGTATCGTCCGGAAGCCGGTACGATTATTATTAAGGGTAAAAAGGTTGATTTTCATTCACCAAAAGATGCAATCCAGGCTGGCATTGGAATGATTCACCAACATTTTATGTTGGTTCCTTCGCAGACCGTAACGGAAAATATCCTTTTAGGATTGGACAAACCGCGCTTCTTTATGAAATTATCCGAATATGATCGAGTTGTGGAAGATTTAGGAGAACGGTTTGGTTTAAAAGTGGATCCTCGAGCCAAGATTTGGCAACTTTCGGTAGGTGAACAACAGCGGGTTGAGATCTTAAAAATGCTGTATCGGGGGGCAGATATACTAGTAATGGATGAACCAACCGCCGTATTGGCTCCTCAGGAAATTGAAACATTATTCGAGACATTACGAAAGATGGTTTCCGAAGGGAAATCCATCATTTTTATCAGTCACAAATTACCCGAAGTAATGGCAATAGCCGATCGGGTAACCGTTTTGAGCAAAGGTAAGGTAACCGCTGCTGGAATCCCAGCGAAAAATGTAACTATTCAGGAACTGGCTCGATTGATGGTTGGGCGTGAGGTATTATTCCGCTTGGAGAAAAAACCCCAAGAGGCAGGAGCAGTTGTCCTAAAAGTGGAAGATCTTTGTGCGGAAAATGATAAAGGTCTGGCTGCTTTACAGGGAGTTTCTTTTGAAGTTCGCGCCGGTGAAATTGTTGGTTTAGCTGGGGTAGCGGGTAATGGTCAACGTGAATTAGCCCAAGTAATTACCGGGTTACGAAAGTGTACAAAGGGGAAAATTTATTTGAATGGCGTTGATATCACCAATCAACCCGCTGGATATGGTATCAAGCATGGTTTAGGTCATATCCCTGAAGATCGAACCCATGTGGGTACCTCGCCGAATTTGAGCATAACCGATAACGTAATAATGAAAAAATATCGCCAACCTCCCATTGGCAGAGGTTGGATGATTGACATGAACCAGGCAACAGATTTTGCCACTCGATTAAAAGAAACCTATGAAATTATTGTTCCAAGTGTGCAGACCCCCGCGCGTCTATTGTCGGGTGGAAATCTACAGCGAGTAATATTAGCGCGAGAAATTTCAGGTAACCCAACTTTATTGGTAGCTGTTCAGCCCACCCGAGGATTAGATGTGGGTGCTATCGAAGGAATTCAAAGATTGCTGCTAGCACAAAGAGAAGCCGGGTCAGCGATCTTGCTCATCTCCGAAGAACTTGAGGAACTGCTTGCCTTGAGCGATCGGATACTGGTCATCTATGAGGGGAAGATCATGGGTGAAGTAGTCGATGGTGATATAGAGAAAATCGGTCTAATGATGACTGGAACCCCTCTGGAGAAAATCCAAACAGGAGTGAAATAACATGGCAGTGAAGCCAATAGATAACCCTTCCTCTCCTTTTCCTTATCGGATTGTGTTTGAAAAAAGATTAAAAGAGCCTGGACGTGCGGTGCCATTTCTCATTTCTTTGTTGGCGATCATTGTGGCATTGATCATCAGTGGGGTTCTAATTCAAATTGCTGGCGGTGATGCGATAAAATCGTACATCCACATTGCGAAAGCGTCCTTTGGCAGTGTTGGCGTTTTTTCGGATACGCTAGTGAAAGCAACGCCATTAATTTTGGTTGGCTTGGCTTGTTCCATTGCGTTCCGCGCCCGTTTGTGGAATATCGGCGCTGAGGGTCAGTTTTTCCTCGGGGCGTTTGGGGCGAGCGCTGTGGTTCTCACTCCATTGTTACCGGCTGATACCTCCCCGTGGATTTTCATTCCGGTAATGATGGTGGCGGGCATCTTAATGGGAGCGCTCTGGGGCTTTATCCCTGGCTTCCTGAAAGCAAAATATAACGTCAATGAGATCATTTCCACCCTGATGATGAACTACATCGCCGTCGCCTGGAACAATTTTTTCATTTATGCTGTTTGGAGTGAGAGCGGTTTCCAGATGAGCAAAGTGTTTCCGAAAACGGCCTGGCTGCCTAGATTAGCGGATTATGCAAAAGAGATCCCTGCTTTTCGTGGTTTGACCACCCATCTTGGTTTATTATTTGGTATATTAGCCAGTATTTTAGTGTGGTTTATTCTCTATCGCAGCCGTTGGGGGTATGAAATTCGCTTGATTGGTGATAATCCTCAGGCAGCCCGATATGCTGGTTTGAATATTACGCGCAACACTATCCTTGTGATGATGTTCTCTGGCGCGTTAGCAGGATTAGCGGGTATGTCGGAGATCACTGGGGTAGTCCATCGTTTACAAGGGGCAATTTCTCCGGGCTATGGATTCACCGGAATCATTGTAGCCTGGTTAGCGAAGTTGAATCCTTTTGCTGTAATTCTCGTCTCGATTTTATTTGGCGCACTTATCTTGGCTGGTAGGGAAATCCAACCATCAGGGATACCAAAAATGATCCAAGGAATTATCCTCGTATGTTTGATTGCCAGCGACTTTTTCTTGCGCTATCAAATCCGCATTGTGCGACGTGATTAGGAGGTAGCATGGATTTTATTACGATTTTGCAGGCTGGTGTAGCCACCGGGACCGTTTTGCTTTTTGCAACGATTGGAGAGATTTTTGCAGAACGCTCTGGGGTAATGAATCTGGGTGTAGAAGGAATGATGTTGTTAGGCGCAATGAGCGCTTTTAGCACAGCGGTAAAGACCGGTAACCCTTGGTTAGGTTTGCTTGTTGCAATGATTGCTGCGGGATTAATCAGTCAAATTCATGCCTTTATTGCAATCCAATTACAAGCCGATCAGGTAGTGAGTGGATTAGCGCTAGGCTTTCTTGCGACGGGTGTGAGTCTGGTTTTGGGTGAAGGATTAAGTAAAGCGGGGACGATCTCGTTGCTTCCAAAATTTTCTATCCCACTCCTATCTCAGATACCGATTCTAGGTACGATTTTTTTTGCTCGTCATAGTGTACTGGTCTACATTGGTTATTTGCTTATCCCACTCAGCTGGTATTACATCAACTATACCCGTCCGGGGCTTAATTTACGAGCAGTTGGCGAATATCCTGCCGCAGCCGATTCTTTGGGAATCAATATCTATCGGCAGCGTTATTTCTATGTTTTTGTGGGAGGAGTGCTGGCTGGTTTAGCTGGTGCAACAATCAGCCTGGCTGTTGCGCCGGGGTGGTTTAGTGAAATGACCACAGCAGGCCAGGGATGGATTGCAGTCGGATTGGTGATTTTCGCGCAGTGGGATCCTTTTCGAGCCGCGTTTGGTTCCTATATTTTTGGCGCCTTACGCAGGTTAATCCTCGATATTCAAGGACCAATGGTTTTGTTTGGGATGAAGAATCCGTTTTATTACAATCCCTATTGGGGATTCTTCTTGCAGATGTTACCGTATGCCTTTACGATTATTGTTCTCGTCATAGGCTCGCGCGAGGCGATTCGCAAACGAATTGGTGCGCCTGCTGCTTTGGGTTTGCCTTATATTCGTGGCGAAAGGGGTTTATAACTTTTTTGAAAGGAAGATTAAATGGGTTCATTTGTCGGTTATCGTTGTTCAATTTGCCATAAAGAATTTGCCCCAGAGGAGGTTCAATATACTTGCCCTCATGATGGCGGCAATTTAGATGTGATATTAGATTATCCTGTAATACAGAAATATGTCAGTCCGCAACAGATTTTTCAAAGCAGTGAGCCATCTTTATGGCGCTATCTGCCAATATTACCAGTCCGAGAGGCGGGTTATTTCGATACACCGTTTCATCGGGCTGGTTTTACACCACTATTTTCTACACCTAGTTTAGGAAAAGCATTTGGTGTGGATGATCTTTGGGTGAAAGATGAGAGTCGTAACCCAACCGCATCTTTCAAAGATCGTGCCAGCGCGGTGGTTGTGGCACGTGCGCAGGAGATCAAAGCGGAGGTAGTCGTTACTGCTTCAACTGGAAATGCCGGGGCAGCATTGGCTGGAATGGCAGCAGCAATTGGTCAAAAAGCAGTGATATTTGCACCGCGCACAGCACCACCGGCTAAAATAGCCCAGTTACTTGTTTTTGGTGCGCAGGTTATTCTGGTTGATGGAAATTACGACAGCGCATTTGACCTGACGATTCAGGCTTCTCAAGAATTTGGCTGGTATTGTCGGAATACAGGATACAATCCATTTACCGCAGAGGGAAAGAAAACAGCTGCTTTTGAGATATGGGAATGGTGGGAAAAACAGCGCAAGCTCTCATCAACTGCTCGAAAATTGGTAGTGTTTGTATCGGTTGGGGATGGCAATATCATATCGGGCATTCATAAAGGTTTTAAAGATTTACTCACTTTAGGCTGGTTAGAGACCATGCCGCGCATTATCGGAGTTCAAGCCGTCGGTTCTGCAGCAATTGCAAATGCATTTCGAAGTGGAAAGGAAAAGATCGTACCGGTTGCTGCCAACACCCTAGCTGACAGTATTTCCGTTGATTTACCACGCGATGGCGTGAGAGCGGTGCGTGCGGCTAGGGAAACCAATGGCACTTACATAACCGTTGAAGATACTGAAATCCTAACAGCCATAGCGGCTTTGGGTAAAGTGGGTATTTTTGCGGAGCCAGCAGGTGCAACTGCTTATGCCGGATTTGTCAAAGCTGCCCAAAATGGATTGGTGCAATCAACAGACACTGTTTTGGTCCTTAACACAGGCAGCGGATTGAAAGATGTCAAAGCTGCGATGCAAGCAGTGCAGGAAGCTCCAATCATTGAACCAAGTATGAAAGCCTTGAAGCAATATTTGGAAAGGTAAAATGGTCGATCTTCCACAAATCTCGGTTGTGGCACCCGTCTATAATGAAATCCAATCTTTACCGGAGCTAGTGCGGCGTGTCCAAGCGGTTTTCGATGAAATCGGATTGACATGGGAATTGTTGTTAGTTGACGATGGCTCAACGGATGGTTCAACAGAACTGATCCTGGAGGTAGCCAAAGTCAATGAACACATTCGCCCGATCATCTTTGCGCGTAATTTTGGCCATCAGCTTGCGGTCACTGCCGGGTTAGATTATAGCCGCGGCAATGCTGTGGTAATCATGGATGCAGATTTACAAGACCCGCCAGAGGTAATCAAAGATCTAATCGAGAAATGGCAGGAAGGATATGAAGTCGTCTATGCAGTTCGTACGGAGCGCGAAGGCGAGAGCTGGTTCAAATTGGCAACTGCTTCTCTTTTTTATCGCATTATTTATCGCATCACCGATGTGAAGATCCCTCTCGATAGCGGTGATTTTCGATTGTTGGATCGCAGCGTTGTCGATGTGTTAAAACAAATGCGCGAACGGCATCGTTTTTTAAGAGGCATGTCGGTTTGGGTCGGATTTAAACAGACTGGTGTACCTTACCGCCGGGCTGCTCGTTTTGCAGGTACAACCAAATATCCTTTTCGCAAGATGTTTAAATTTGCATTCGATGCGATTACCAGTTTTTCCTATTTACCTTTACAAATCGCAACCTATATGGGTTTTATTTCCGCTGGGCTCAGCATTCTTGCAATCCCGGTGGTTATCATCCTTCGTCAATCAGGTTCGCAAGCTTTTTTTGGGCAAGCTACCACTTTGATTGCTGTGTTGTTTCTCGGCGGCGTACAACTGATTTCACTCGGGATCCTGGGCGAATACATTGGACGGATTTATGATGAGGCAAAAGGGAGACCTTTATACATTGTACGTTATCCAAAGAACCAGGAAACGAGACAAAAAGAAGAATAACTTCCAAAGGATATTACTATCAGGAACACCCGATAGTCATCAAATTATTTTATTGTGATAAGAGGAGTATTATAAAATGGCTAAGATTGATTTAACTGTAATCCCGGAACGGCGTAAGAGAGCCGTTCAACGAGTTCGCGAACGAAACATTATCATTCCAACTTTTGCACAGATGAAAGACCCAACCCTCATCCCAGCGAAAATTAAAAATGAGCTGCGGTCGATCGGTTTATGGGACGTGAACCCGCGCAATTTGTTCCGCATCACCTGGAAAAACGAACCAGTCGATAGCGGTGGTGGCTTCAATGGTGTGAATTATATGGAACTTCCCAAGAGTTTAACTGGTGTGGAAGCCAGGATTATTGTGTTAGTTGGAAAATGGTTCCCAACGGGTGCGCATAAAGTGGGAGCAGCATTTGGCTGCCTGGTTCCCCGACTCGTTACTGGGCAATTTGACCCGACCACCCAAAAAGCGGTATGGCCCTCAACGGGGAATTATTGCCGGGGTGGTGCGTATGATTCAGCCTTACTTGCTTGCGAATCCATCGCCATCTTGCCAGAAGGAATGAGCCGTGAGCGCTTTGAATGGCTATCCAAGATCGCCGGTGAAGTTATTGCTACCCCCGGAAGCGAATCAAACGTAAAAGAAATTTTTGATAAGTGCTGGGAATTAAGAAAATCGGGCGAAGATTTGATGATTTTCAACCAATTCGACGAATTTGGCAATTACCTTTGGCACTATGAAGTAACCGGTCATGCTATGGAAGAAGTCTTGAAAAACACCATGCGGCCCAATGATACTTATCGCGGTATGGTTTCGGCAACCGGGTCCGCTGGCACGATAGCCAGCGGTGATTACATGAAGCAGTTATTCCCAGCCAGCAAGATTTGTGCAAGTGAAGCGCTCCAATGCCCAACCCTTTTAGAGAATGGATTTGGCGCTCACCGCATCGAAGGCATTGGGGATAAACATGTTCCCTGGATCCATAATACGAAAAATACCGATCTCGTTGTAGCCATTGATGATAACGCCGTTGTCAATCTGGCGCGCTTATTCAATGAACCTGTGGGACGGGCTTTCTTGGTGAAGAAAGGGGTTCCAGAACAGATGGTAGAGAAATTAGACCTGCTCGGATTCTCTGGGATTTCCAACGTGCTTTCTGCTATCAAAATGGCAAAGTACTATGAATTAGGTGAAAATGATATTGTTTTAACGGTACTTACCGACTCGATGCAGCTCTATGGCAGCCGCTTGAAAGAAATGCACGAAGAATATGGCGAATATACCGAGAATGACGCAGCGGCTCATTTTGCCCACTACTTAATGGGTCAATCCACCGATAATATGTTGGAATTACGTTATACCGATCGACGCCGGGTGCATAACTTGAAATATTACACTTGGGTTGAGCAGCAAGGCAAAACTTATGAAGAAATCCTCGAGCAATGGTATCAACCGAATTACTGGACAGACGTTCAGAAACAGGTTCCTGAAATCGATGCATTAATCGAAGAATTCAATCATGATGTAGGGTTACTTTAATTCCGATCAGGAGGCTGTCACAAAAGGGCATGAATCTGGTTCAGGAAGAGATATCAAGGAAAACAACGTATTGCTCCTGAACCAATGTTTTCCAATGAGACAGCCTCTGTCGTTGATTTCTCTGAGTATGGAAATGATTGACCCCGCCGCTTTAGTGCTTGTTGTGGTGATGAAATCGCCCCGTGATTTGGAGATCGCGCGTTTGCTAGGGTGGTACCGCATTCCTCTGCGCTCTGCTCCGAAAATCATCGCAGTGGATTATCTGGCATTTTATCAAACGGCTGCATTTCAAAAGGAAAAATGGAGCATTCATTACCTGGCTGAGGTGCGGGGTTATGAATTAACAACAAGAGCAGAATTGTTGCGCGAGGAAACAGATCATCCCTATGCCAACCAAGAATATTATAAAATACAACTAGGCCCCCTGATTCCTTTAGAAAATCCAATCCCCGCCACTGATTGGAAACGGATCACATTTTTTTATACTACGGGCGATTGTATCTCGAAAGCAGAGACAATCTCAGATTTGATTTTAAGGGAAGAGGATCGGGTTATGTTGTGGCGGGCTCTGCGGGAAAGATCGGAGAATCATTACTTATCGCGTGAAGACCGTACATTACCCGATGACATTACCCCCCAAATGTTAGCCACGTTATTGGGACTTGAATCGGCACCAAAATCAAGATAAATTCAGGTAAAATTATTTTATGAAGAAAATACTGATCCAAAACGGAAATATCCTCACCGCGAGTGAAAATTTTATTGGTGACATCCTGATTGAGGGTGAAAAAATTATTGCGGTTGGAAGCAGCTTATCGAAAGAGGGTTGTGAAGTGATTGATGCCAGTGGATTGACCGTCATGCCTGGTGGAGTGGACCCACATACCCATTTTGATTTACCCATGGCAGGTACGGTTTCTTCGGACGATCACTACACCGGTCATAAAGCTGCTGCTTTTGGGGGGACAACAACCGTGATGGATTTTGTGCCATTCGATAAGCCTACTTTGAAGGAAAGTATCGAAATATGGCGCGCAAAAGCCGACCCCAAAGCAGCCATTGATTTTAGCTTTCACATGAACTTATCAAAGTGGGATGAACAAATAAAGGCCGAACTACCTTTATTATCCCAATGGGGAATGCCTACTATAAAAGTCTTCACTGCTTATAACGGGCGTTTGCGCTTGCAGGATGGCGAGATCTTTTCTGCCATGCAGATCGCAAAAGATGCTGGCATATTAACCATGATGCACGCCGAGAATGGGGATGTAATCGAGATCCTCATCCAAAAGGCGCTAAAAGAGGGGAAAAAAACTCCAGAATGGCATGCTTTAACGCGGCCGGCATGGGGGGCAGTTGAATCTACCTTGCGTGGGATTGCCTTGGCTGCCCAGAGTGGGGCGCATTTATATATCGTGCACATGAACGCCGCCGGCGAGGTGGATCAACTCCAGTATGGCCGCGAAAGAGGCCTTCCTGTGATGGGGGAGACTTGTCCGCAGTATTTGTTCTTTACTATCGATCATTTACGGCGCAGTGATGGCGCAAAATGGATTTGTTCTCCTCCCATGCGAACGGTGGAGGATAATAACCGCTTGTGGCAAGGCTTGGCGCAAGGAATTATCCAAACTATTGGCACCGACCATTGTCCATTTTTCTTTGATGGTACAAAACCAATCCTGTATGAGGGTAAAGAAATCGCCATCCCAGGTAAGGAACTGGGGAAGGATGATTTCACCAAGATACCCAATGGTTTACCGGGGGTTGGCGATCGGCTGCCGGTGTTATGGACTTATGGAGTTCGTTCCGGGAAAATTTCTCCCAACCAGTTTGTCGCGCTCACCAGCACGAACCCGGCGAAAATATTTGGGTTATACCCCCAAAAAGGCGCCCTTGTTCCCGGTGCAGACGCTGATATTGTCCTTTGGAATATGGAACGGCGGATACCTTATGGCGTGAAGATAGCGCAGCATCGGACAGATTATAACTTGTATGAAGGTTGGGAATTGGTTGGCTACCCGATCAAGGTGTTTTTGCGGGGACGATTGATTGTGGATGAGGGACAATGGTTAGGCAAAGCCGGTGAGGGTAAATTCGTTCATCGCCAAGCAGGGGTCAATGTAATCTGACCTTCTCATGCAACGCTTCAATCAAATTTTACTCCTGACCACTGTAATCAGCCCGCTACTGGCATTTATCGCAGCGATAATCCTGCATCAGTATAAATTTAGGATGGCGTTGATCTGGACGGCGGTCTTTGGCGGCATAGCGATAAGCTGGTTAGCCGTTGTGGGATTACGTTTTGCTCTGCCATCCTATGTCCTGCTTGTGGCTTGGCAGCCTCAACAGCTCTTCCTTGATTCACCAGCGCTATTGATCGATGGTTACAATTGGGGTTTGGCATTAGCTTTGCTCAGCCTGGCGCTAGCGTTCCTTTTCACCGAACCATCTTTGAGCGAAGGGGTCAATTTTAATTCTTTGGCGAGCGGTTTATTAGTGGTTGTTCTCGCGATTTTTGCAGTTTTGGCTGGTAACCAATTAACTCTGTTGTTAGCCTGGGCAGCGATTGATTTAGTAGAGCTATTTATTTGGTTGAGTCAGGCGCTCCATCCCGAATTAAGGGAACGGATTATTTTAGCGTTTGCCAGTCGTGCCAGTGGGTTGATTTTATCAACTTATGGAATTGGTCAGGTGGGGGTATATTTAATCGCCTCGGTTTTACGATTAGGGGTGTTCCCTTTTCATATACCTTATGTGGATAACACAGAAATCAGGCGTGGCTTTGGCAGTATCTTACGCCTTGTTCCCCCTTTGGTGACGATCCCTTTTTTGGTTCGTTTAGCAGGGTTTGGCCAAAATGATTCGCTCCGTTTCTTCATCCCGATCATTATTCTTGTGGCATTATCAGCTGCAATTTTATGGATTTCCGCTGAGAATGAAATCGAAGGACGCCCATTTTGGATTATCACGATATCCGCATTTATTTTAATTTCCACCATTGAGAATCAACCCACAGCAACATTGGCATGGGGGATCATTATGGTTGTTTTGGGCGGCTCGATTTTCCTGAGCAGAGTTCATAATCGGTATTGGATATTTTGGACAATCATCCAAATCCTCATTCTATGCGGTATTCCATTTTCTCCGCTATGGGATATCAACCGCATCTATCAGCCACCTTTTGGCATTTGGAGTGGGTTGCTTTTAATAGCCCATATCTTATTGATCGGTGGATTTTGGCGCCATAACAAGCGGAAAATTAGCGAGAACCTGATCGGAGAACGATGGATTTTTGCCCTTTATGGGATCGGATTGACTGTAT
>DAOTVW010000173.1:0-22181 GCA_034436035.1 Anaerolineales bacterium | reverse complement strand
AATAGGCGCCACCCACGCGACATGTTCTTTCCATTCCATACCAAATTTATGCCATTCTGCAGTGGTAGGATTAGAAAGCAATAAGGACCGCGGGAATTGGCTCAAATCCGTTGTCCCTTCTGGTGGTTTAGCGCGGTACCATGGATAGACAATGTATGTGCCACTCAAAACCGTTGCCCATACAATCGCAGCCATGCTCCATACCCATACTTTGAGCTTGGAGATTTTTTCATTTATTCCCTCGCTTGTCAGCCATTCGGGGCGCAGGCTGTACAAAGCAAATAGACCACCAGAAAACGAGAGCAGAAACAATCCGCCAAATATCAAACCATGTAGGGTGCCCCATAATTCTCTATATGTGATTTGCATAATGCCTCCTTCTATCTATGATGGATTTGTTTTTATGTAACCATTATTCATTATCTTTTCTATTAATAAAAGATACATCTGTACCTAATTAGATAGATGCATCTATCCCTATTCTTGTTTTAACCAACAACGCAATAGTTCCCTCAAAGGAATTGGACAACAACATAATCATTCCCTTCCCATTTATCCGCTGGTGTTAGTGGTATACTTTCTTCGCTCTATGGAGAAAAATATCGCCTCTTCTTTACAATTATTCGTCGAAAAGATGCGCGCGAAATGGCGTTGGATCATTGGAGGAGTGCTCGGCAGTTTACCTTTATCTTTATTCCTGGCATATTGCTCAAATGGTTTCGCTTCTATTAGCGGCTGGGGTAATTTTTTTGCCAGCATCCTCTTCGCTGAACTGATCCTTTGGGCTGGCTGGCTCGTGCTGCGAAAAGAATCGCCCCCACAATGGCTCATGACTCTCTATCTGGGGGCTGCAATCCTCCGCTTGTTATTCGGCGCATTGTGGTTTGTGTTGCTGCCGGCGCAAGGTTATGGAACGCTTGCCGAACGGAATGGCTACATCATGGCAGATGCATACAATCGCGATCGCACCGCTTGGCGGGTGGCTAATTCCTCATTACCACTCACCAACCTGGTGACGGTGCGGTCTTTCCGCAAAGTAGATCAATATGGCGGTTTTCTCTTGCTCTCCAGCGTGTATTATCGGGTTTTCGATGGCAACAGCCATTATCCATTAATGATGATCGTGCTGACCGCGTCTTTTTCGGCGCTGGCGGTGATCTTTACCTGGGCAATTACCCGGCGCGCTTTCGGGGAGCATGCGGGGAAATTAGCGGCTTGGGGAATAGCATTGTACCCAGAAGCCGTACTCTTGGGCAGTTCCCAAATGCGGGAAGCGTTCCTTATCCCGCTTATTTGCCTGTCGATTTATGGCTTAATGTGCCTCCTATCTGATCATCGCTGGCAAAGTGCCTTGATCACATTTGGGGCATTACTCCTCACCTGGCCATTTTCTCCACCCGCTACAGGACTTCTTTTAGCCTCCCTTATTCTGATCGGATTATTTGGCGGCAACATTGTCCTCTTTCGCCAAAAACGGTTGTGGTTAGCCATTATCGGCGCAACTGTCCTGGTATTGATCGGAACCTGGGTGGCCTGGCATAGTTACGTTCCCCAAAGCAAACACAATGTCTTCAGCGTGGTGACCTGGTGGTTCAAAATATCGGCAGGGATGCAAGCGCGCTTGAGTATTTTAGATTCGGGCTGGATTCAAAATATTCTCGTATCTCTTCCGCCCTGGCTGCATTTCCCATTCCTAACCATATACGGCATCCTGCGCCCATTGTTACCCGCTGCCTTAATCGACGCTTCTGGCAAACCATTTTGGCAAATCATTGCCATCTGGCGTGCCTTGGGTTGGACAATTTTGTTAGCATTTCTGGTGGTTGCTCCAATCATGGCTTTCCGAAAATATCCAAGTGCGGACATCCATACAGCTCGTCTGGCACGCGGTTTTAGCATCGTGGTTTGGGCGGGCATCATCATCGCTTCGATGCGAGCTGGAGCAGATCTATGGGACAACCCACGTTACCGAGCGATGTTCAGTGGTGTACAAATAGCCTTAGCGGCATGGGTGTGGGTGCGATACCGTGAATATCATGATCCCTGGCTAAAACACATCGTTATTTCATTGGGGTTGGTATTAATCTGGTTCATCCCCTGGTATATGCGGCGCTATTTTTCCTTTTCCTGGCCATTGAGTGATTTTTTCCATACGGTGATCGCCGGTGTATTGAGTGTGGCAGTATATTTCATCCTCCAACTCTGGAGAAGTAAGTCAATTAATAAACCATCCGCTGGTTGAGTAGCGGGTGTATCGAAGCCATTGCATTACGCATATAGCGCCGTAGATTACGACAGGCTCAATCAACGTTATATAGTTAAACCGCCTATTCCCATTCAATCGTCGCGGGTGGTTTGCTGGTGATGTCATAGACCACTCGGTTCACCCCCGGCACTTCATTCACAATGCGGTTTGCCACCCGCGCCAGTAAATCAGCCGGCAAACGCGCCCAATCCGCAGTCATGTAATCCTCAGTGGTCACCGCCCTTAAAGCGACCACTTCCTGATAAGTGCGCTGGTCACCCATAACTCCCACAGATTGGACAGGCAATAACACCGCAAATGCTTGAGCGGTTCCCTGAAGGGTATCCAAGTCGGTTTGCATACGGAGCAACCCGGCTTTCTGCAATTCTTCCGTGAAAATGTAATCTGCCTGGCGCAGCCGTTCGATCCGTTCTGGAGTGATTTCACCCAAGCAGCGCACCGCCAGGCCGGGCCCAGGAAAAGGTTGCCGCCAAACAATCGAGGCCGGCAACCCCAATGCCTCACCGACAATGCGCACTTCGTCCTTAAACAAATAACGCAGTGGTTCGACTAATTCAAACTGCATATCGCTGGGTAATCCCCCAACATTATGATGTGTCTTGATGCGCTGGGCTTGGGCTCGGTCGGGAGCACTGGATTCCACTACATCCGGGTAAATTGTCCCCTGCACCAAGAAACGTGGTTTACCCAAGCGGCGTGCTTGTTCCTCGAAAATTCGTATAAACGTTTCCCCAATAATGCGCCGTTTCTGCTCTGGTTCCATCACCCCGCACAACGCCTGAAAAAAAGTTTGTGCGGCATCCACCGTCACCAGCTCGACTCCCAAATGGTCTTCCAAGGCTTGACGCACTTGTTTCGCTTCCCCCTGGCGGAGTAAACCGGTGTCCACAAAGACAGCCACCAGCTGTTCGCCCACTGCCTTTTGAACCATTGCAGTCGCCACCGTTGAATCCACTCCGCCACTAACCGCAGATAAGACCAATTCCTGTTTCACTTGCTGGCGGATTCGTGCCACTGTTTCTTGGATAATTGACTCCGTTGTCCATTGCGCTTGCGCGTTACAAACCTTGAACACAAAATTAGCCAAGATCTCTTTGCCGCGCGGGGTATGATGCACTTCCGGATGAAATTGGACTGCGTAATAATTGCGACGTATATCTGCCATTGCGGCAATCGGAGAATTCTCGCTTTTGGCAAGGGTGACAAAACCGGGCGGCAGCTGTTCGATCCGATCGCCATGCGACATCCAAACCCGTTGTTCTCCGACGCTGAGCAAAGGATTTTCGACGAAAGTGTGAATGAACGCAGGGCCATATTCCCGCTGGGGAGAGGGATTAACCTTTCCCCCCAAACGATGGGTGAGCGCCTGCATTCCATAACAAATCCCTAAAATGGGTTTTTGGCTCTCCAATACATATTCTGGCACCTGGGGCGCATTGGTTTCGTAAACCGAAGCCGGGCCACCAGAGAGAATGAAGCCTTTGGGCTGCAGGTTTTGTACCCGGATCGGATCCACATTCCAGGGCAATAATTCACTATACACGTTTAATTCGCGCACCCGGCGCGCAATCAATTGTGCGGTCTGGGAGCCAAAATCCAAAACGACAATGGTATCCACTGTTTTATTATCCTTTGCGCCAGCGCCGGTTTTTAATCATCCATGAAAATAATCTTATCGCCTTCCATTGACTTGATGCACGCCAATGATTCAATGGGGATATTCAGGTAAGCCAGAGCCTGCCGCCCTCCCTCGAAAATTTTCTCGATCAGGGCACCAATCCCCACAATTTTTGCCCCAGCCGATTCCGCCAAACGAACCAGGCCCAGGATGGTGGCACCGGTAGCTAAAAAGTCATCAATGATCAGCACCCGCTCACCCCCCGCTAAATATTCCGGCGAAATGATCAACTCAACGGTGCGTCCCTTGGTATGGGAGGGGGTTAAAGTTAAATAAACTTGATCGGGCATGGTAACCGGCTTATGCTTGCGGGCATAAACCACAGGCAAACCCAAATGTAAAGCGGTCGTCAATGCCGGTGCAATGCCAGAGATCTCCGCGGTGAGCACCTTGGTCGCGCCGAGGTCTTTGAATCGGCGGGCTAATTCTTTACCGCATTCATCCATTAACACCGCATCTACTTGATGATTGATAAAGCTATCCACTTTAAGGATGCCATTCCCTAAATTCCGCCCCTCGCGGATAATGCGATCTTTTAATACTTGCATACAGGACCTCCTTATAAACGTACCATATTCTGAACAAGCCATCCGTTCTAATCGATTTTTTCTCAGCAGTTTGATTTATTTATTTTACATCGGCTTGATGGCGAATTCCATATCATTTTGATACAATTATCCCATGTTATTTTTGGCATCTCAATCACCGCGCCGCCGTCAATTATTAAATCTATTGCGGGTGGATTATCAAATCCAAAATGGCGAAATCGATGAAACACCATTTATAAATGAAACGCCTCGGGATTATGTCCAGCGATTAGCAGCAAGCAAAGCCAAAGCCGTTGCCCCATTCGTTCCTGCGGAAGCGTTTATCCTTGCTGCCGATACTACCGTTGTGGCAGAATGGAATGGCAACGAAACCATTATCGGCAAACCCAAAGATCACCAGGAAGCGCGCGTTATTTTAGCTCAATTGCGGGGAAAACCGCATTTTGTCTATACCGCCCTGGCACTCTACCACAGCGCCAGTAGAAAATTGTGGCAGGATATCTGTCTGACTGAAGTTTTCATGCGGGATTATTCGGATAACGAAATGGAAGAATACATCGCAAGCGGCGACCCATTCGATAAAGCCGGAGCGTATGCAATCCAACACCCTGGCTTTCACCCGGTGGAAAAAATCGAGGGTTGTTACGCCAATGTGATGGGGTTACCCCTCTGTCATGTTGCCCAGTTGCTTAAAAACGCCGGTGTGGACGTGACCGTTGATATCCCGCACATCTGTCAGCAGGAATTTCATATATCGTGCCGTGATTTACAAAGGTAAACGGAAAGCATCAATGCATGTCGGGCATGGAAACCCGACCTGCATGATGCGAATGATACACGTATGGCGGGATTCCAATCCCGCCGTTTATGGTAATGTCGGATACCGAAACCCGACCTACGCATCGTCGGGCAAGAAACCTGACCTGGAGGGTGCAGGAAGTGGTAGAATAAACAAACGATCTCTTAACGACAGATAATGTTGTACACAGAAGCTATGAAACGGTTTAGTTGGATATTCTTAATCCCGATCTTACTCGTCGGTTGTGTGCGTAGCTCATCCAAGGCGCCCACACCCACGCTCAATACCACCCCTTCCCTGGCGCCGGTGGACATCAGCGTCACCAAAGTGCCGGACGCAGCCGCCACAGCGCGGGCATTTTTGGATGCTTGGAAAGCAAACAACTATAGCAGCATGTATCAGTATTTGACAACGATCAGCCAAGATGCAATCAGTGAAGAAGAATTCACCAAACATTATCGCGGTATTGCTTCTGAGGCGGCTTTGAGCGGCATTGATTACAATATCCTCTCCTCGTTGGTCGCTAACCCCCAAAGCGCTCAGGTCAATTTTCGTGTGACACTTCATAGCACTTTGGTTGGAGATATCAGCAGAGATACCGTCATGAACCTTACGCGCGACCAAGGGGATTGGAAAATACAGTGGGATGATACCCTTGTTCTGCCCGAATTGAGCGGCGGTAATTATCTCGCTATGGAGCGGTATGTTCCAGCGCGCGGCAATATCTACGATTACGATGGGAATGCCTTGGCAATGCAGTCTGATGTCACCGCCATCGGTATTGTACCGGGTCAAATCCAACCGGATCAGGAAGAGCAACTTTTCACAGCTTTGGTTAATTTAACCGGCTTACGAGCCGATGACATCCGCGCTCGCTACGCCAATTTTCCTCCTGGTGCTGATTGGTATCTGCCACTTGGAGAAGTGCCAGCTGCGGAGGTATCCCGCCAATATGAAACCCTCTCCACCTTAAGCGGCTTACAGCTTTCGACCTATAAGGCACGATATTACCCGGAGGGGGGAATTGCTCCACACGTGGTTGGATATGTGAGCACCATTCAGGCTGACAAAGAAGAGGAATACCTCCGCAAAGGATATCGGCGCGACGAACGAGTAGGTCAAATGGGTTTAGAAAAATGGGGGGAAGATATCCTCTCTGGGGTGCGGGGAGGCGCGTTATTCGTTTTTAACCAACAAGGGCAGCCTGTGACCCGTCTGGCAGAAAAACAAGCCCAGCCAGCCGAAGCAATTTATACCACATTCAACAAAGACCTTCAACTCGCTGTCCAACGCGCCATCTCGGGCTTTCGGGGTGCAGTAGTGGTTTTGGAACGCGATAGCGGACGGGTTTTAGCTATGGCATCATCACCATCCTTTGACCCGAATGCGTTCGAACCGGGTAATTACAACAGCTACACACTCTTGACTGATATTTTCAACGACCCCAACCGGCCGTATCTCAACCGAGCCAGCCAGGGTCTTTACCCATTAGGCTCAGCATTCAAAATTATCACCATGGCAGCTGCCCTGGAGACCGGGCAATACTCCGCCCAATCAACTTATGATTGCGGTTATTTCTTCGAGGAAATCCCAGGCGTCCAATTACACGATTGGACTTATGACCATTTCATGCAGGACGGCAAAACCCAACCGAGCGGCTTACTCACCCTGCCGCAAGGATTGATCCGTTCCTGTAACCCATTCTTCTGGCATATTGGCTTAAGCCTCTATCGAGCCGGGTTCACCACTGCTATTGCTGATATGGCACGCAGCTTTGGGCTCGGCAAACCGACCGGAATCGAAGGAGTGGATGAAGAAGCGGGTCAGGTACCGGTGCCAGCCAGTGAGATTGACGCAACCAACTTGGCAATCGGACAAGGCAATCTCTTGGTCACACCACTTCAAGCCGCCGCTTTTGTGGCAGCGGTTGGCAATGGTGGTACCCTATACCAGCCTCAGGTCATCGAGAAAATCCAACCGGTTGATGGACCACCAACCCATGTCTTCACGCCAAAGGTCAACGGGCAATTAGCCGTCACGCCCGAAAACCTCAAGATCATCCAAGATGCCATGCGTGGTGTGGTTGCCAGCACCAAACCGTACGGAACTGCCTGGCACCGCTTTACAGGGCTTGACATTAATGTCGCAGGAAAAACCGGTACTGCCGAATCTGGCTCCGGTAAACCGCATGCCTGGTTCGTCGGTTATACTTTTGAAAACCGTCCCAATAAACCAGATATCGCCATTGCGGTGATTGTTGAGAATGCTGGTGAAGGCTCCGATTACGCAGCCCCGATTTTTCGCCGCGTGGTGGAGCTATACTTCTACGGGCAACCCGGTAAACTTTACCCGTGGGAATCTACATACTACATCACCAGCACACCCACACCGGAGGGATTTGAAACCCCCACTCCCGAAGCCGGTCCACCTACTCCACCTTCACCATAAACCAGAGGTGTGCTTTCCCATTGACATCTGAGCGCGGCTTGGTTATCCGTTCACAATCTGGTTTTTACTGGGTGCAAACCCCACAAAGATTGCTTATCTGTCAATTGCGCGGGCGATTGAAAAAAGAGCGCGCCTTTCAGGATCGAATTGCGCTCGGCGATTGGGTAAAGGTAACCCCGTTGAGTGACAACAAAGGCGTGATCGAAACGATTGAACCTCGTCAACGCTGGTTATCACGCTGTGCACCCAATCCAAGGGGTGAGTATGAACAAATTATTATCGCCAATCCCGATCAGCTGGTTTTGGTGTTTGCCTGCACCCACCCCGAACCGCATTTGGGCATGCTCGACCGTTTTTTAATTATCGCCGAAAAACAAGCAATACCCGCATTGATTGTCGTCAACAAAATTGACCTGTTAGGATTTCCTCAAATCGAAGAATTATTTGAACCATATCCTCCATTAGGCTACCGAATCGTTTATGTTTCCGCCAAAACCGGCTTTGGAATAGAGCAATTACGGGCGGAATTAGGGGGCAAAATATCGGTATTCACCGGTCCCTCTGGGGTTGGTAAATCTAGTTTATTGAATCGCTTGATCCCCGCTTGGGACTTGCAGGTTAAAGAGGTACAGCGCCAAACTTTCAAAGGCAGACATTCAACCGTCGTGCGGGCGATGTATCCATTACCAGAAGGCGGGTACGTTGCCGATACACCCGGTTTGAAAGCCCTGGCATTGTGGGACATCAAGCCAGAAGAATTGGATGGCTACTTTCCTGAGATGCGTGAATTGGTGTCCCATTGCGCTTTCAATGACTGCACGCATACCCATGAGCCCGGTTGTGCGGTGCTCAGTGCACTGGCAGAAGGCAAGATCCACCCTCGCCGTTACCAATCGTATGTAAATATCCGCAGTGGCGGTGAGGATAGTTAAACGATCGGTCAAGGGATTAGGGGGTTTTTATCGTTTATAATTACGTTACACATTGTTAGTAACAGGTTCAATTAGACGATAACGATCGTATTTACTTAAAAAATTTAATCTTATCCCCGGAGGTAATCTCATGAATCGCATCACCCGCTTTACGGTTCCCCCACTGCACCAGGTCACTCGTGATCTAGCAGATGTAGCTGCCTTACGTTCTCCCGCAGATTTGATCATCCATAGTGCGCGCATCCTTTCCACTTATTCCGAGCGTATACTCGAGAATAAGGAGATTCTTGTCAAACACGGCCGCATTGCGGCTGTCTTGCCTTCTGGCACAGCCAAAGCTGGCGCGAACACCGTAGTTTATGACGCTCAAAACGGCATCCTGGCTCCAGGTTTGGTTGATCCGCATATCCATGTCGAATCGAGCATGATGACAGTTTGCGCGTATGCTGAAGCAGCGTTGCTGAATGGCAACACAACCATATTCTGCGACAGCCACGAAATCGCCAATGTAGCGGATCGAGCAGGCGTGGAATGGATGCTCGAAGATGCCCGTAACGCCCCATTATCGGTTTTCCTTACCGTGCCAAGCACAGTTCCTTCCACATCCCCTGAACTTGAAACGGCAGGAGGTGATCTAACCCCCGAAAAGATCGGGGCGATCTTTGACACCTGGAATGAAGCAGTTGCATTGGGTGAGAAGATGGATTATGTTCCAGTCACCTTCAGCGATCCCCGCAGTCACGCCATCATTGCGGAAGCCTTGAAACGCGGGCTGCCGGTTTCCGGGCATTGCTACGGGCGCGAATTTGTAGCTGCCTATGCCGCGGCAGGTGTTTCGGATACCCATGAAGCCATCGACCGCGATATCGCTGAAGATTTCATAGAGGCTGGTTTATGGCTCTTTATGCGGGCTGGCAACCCCACCACGCCATGGCACTCCTTACCCGGTATCATCCAGGTGGCGACAGAACTCGGGATCAGCACCAAGCGGATTTGCCTCTGCACCGATGATCGTGATGCTGACGATCTGTTCTTGTTCGGGTTGGATTGGTGTGTCCGCGAAGCAGTAAAAATGGGGATTAATCCCACCACGGCTTGGAGCATGGGTTCTCTCCATCCAGCCACCCGTTTCCACATGGATCAAGAAATTGGCGGCTTAGGTCATTCCCGGCGGGCTGATATCGTTTTATTGAACGATCAGCTAGAAGTGCAGAACACCTGGTATGGGGGACAGTTAATGGTTGAAAACCGTAAAATTACCCCTCTGCTCGAGGAACAACTCGAACATCGCTGGCAATATCCTCCTCAAGCTTATCAAACCGTAAAAATCACTTCGGACTATACTCTCACTCCTTCTCTCCCCGATCATACTGTGGTCGCCAATGTTATCCGCGTTGCTCCACCGGGAATAACGACATTCCACGAGAAAATTACCCTCCCTGCCGCCAAATCGTGGCAGGAACATTTCGCGCAACATGACCTTTGTTTCTTAAGTGTTGTTGAGCGGCACAAAGGCTCTGGCCGCGTGGGACATGGATTACTGAAGGGCTTCAACCTTCGTTCTGGTGCGGTAGCGAGCAGCGTCGGGCATGATGCCCATAACATTATAGTCGCAGGTGTGGACGAGGCAGATATGCGCCTTGCAGTGGAAACCATCCGTCAAAATAATGGCGGACTCGTTATTGTGGACAAGGGTGAAGTAAAAGCCCTGGTTGCACTCCCAATCGCTGGTTTAATTTCCGACAAGCGCGCCTCGCAAGTGCGGGTCGAATCGGAACATTTCAATGCGACCTGGCAAAAACAGGCGTATACAATCCCATATATGGGGTACAACCTGCTCTCTTTATCCGTAATACCAGAATTACGACTCACCGACCGCGGGTTAGTTGCCGTCCCGGCCATGGAAGTGCTACCCTTATTTGAAGAACAATAAGAGGAAATCAATTTTCAAAAAGCACTCCAACTTTTTCATTGGGTTGGAGTGCTTTGTATAAACCGCATTGCCCTACAGGCTCATTAGAATGAAGTAAAATGATCGATAGACACCTCTCTTTTTATGAACGATAACCCTATTTCATACCCCGGCTTAACCGATGAGGAAGCAGCCCGCCGATTACAACAAGTGGGATTGAATACCATTCCCGAACAAAAGCGTAATCCCTGGTTGGAGTTTCTAAAAAGGTTTTGGGGACCAATCCCGTGGATGTTAGAAGTTACTGTAATCCTGGAGCTGATCCTGCACCGCTTCGATGATGCCATCATCATGATTGTCTTGATTATTTTCAATGCAATCCTGAGCACCCTCCAAGAGCAACGGGCATCGAACGCCCTGGCAATCTTGCGCCAACAGTTGAAAATCAGCGCACGCGTAAAACGTAATGGAGAGTGGAAGACAATCCCTGCAGAAGAGGTAGTTCCCGATGATGTCATTCACATCCGCATGGGCGATATCCTTCCTGCGGATGTAAGGCTGCTGGAAGGGAACGTTTTGGTCGATCAATCGGCTCTGACTGGGGAATCGCTGCCTGTCGAAATCACTGCCAATCAAGAGTGTTACACCGGTGGGATTGTCCAAAAAGGTGAAGCAACTGCGCTTGTTCTCGCCACCGGTATCCATACTCGCTTTGGGAAAACCGCCAATCTGGTACGCGCAGCCAAATCAAAAAGTAATTTGGAATCGGTTATCTTTTCCGTTACACGCGCCCTCATCATTTTAGATGTCATCCTCGCATTAATCGTGTTGGGATACACTTGGATCACCCATCAATCGTTGTTGCATATTTTGCCATTTACTTTGATTTTATTGGTCGCCTCGGTACCAGTGGCACTGCCAGCTACTTTTACCATCGCTACAGCACTGGGAGCAAAAGAATTAACCCACCAAGGGGTTTTAGTAACCAATTTGACAGCCATCGAAGAAGCGGCTGGTATGGATATCCTCTGTAGTGACAAAACCGGTACCATCACCGAAAACAAACTGAGTGTTTCTGAACTGACCGCTTATGCCCCTTATTCCGATCAACAATTATTACACTTTGCCAGCATGGCAAGCGACCCTTCGACACAAGACGCATTAGATTTAGCCATTATCGAACGAGCAAAACAAGAAGGAGTTTTAGCGGATTATACCCAACGGAAGCAATTTTCTCCATTTGACCCAGCCACAAAACGTTCCGAAGCGATTTTTACCGAAAACGAACAAAGCGTCCGTGTTACCAAGGGCGCGCCCCACACCATCGCACCATTGTGCAGCACCATTCCCGCAAATTTAGAAAACGATATGACGCGTTTGGCAGCTTTGGGTTATCGTATTTTAGCTGTGGCAGCCGGGGATGAGACAAACCTGCAGCTTTGTGGATTGGTATCCTTGCAGGATCCACCTCGCTCCGACTCGAAATCCTTAATTCAACACCTCCAAAATCTGGGCATTCGGGTTGTGATGGTCAGCGGTGACAGCCTGCCTACTGCTAAGGCAGTTTCCCAGCAGGTGGGAATTGGTGAAAAAGCTTGTCTGGCACAATCACTGCATGAAAATCAGGATATCGATCCGCAATGTGATGTCTTTGCAGAAGTCCTGCCAGAGGACAAATTTAAGCTAGTACAGACCTACCAGAAGCACAATCATATCGTTGGAATGACCGGTGATGGTGTGAATGATGCGCCAGCTTTGAGACAAGCCCAAGTAGGGATCGCCGTTTCCACCGCCACCGATGTCGCTAAAGCAGCCGCCAGTCTGGTACTTACCCAGCCCGGGTTAAGCAATATCGTCTCTGCTATTACGGTAAGCAGGCAAATCTACCAGCGCATGCTGACATATGTCCTCAATAAAATCATCAAAACCATTCAGATCGCTTCATTTCTCAGCTTAGGTTATCTAATTACCCATGCAATGGTCACCCGTCCGTTCCTGGTTGTATTATTGTTATTTGCAAATGACTTTGTAACGATGTCCATCGCAACCGATAGCGTGCAAGCTTCCCCAAAACCCGACCGTTGGGATGTGCGCGCAATGCTATTTCCAGCCATAGGCTTAGCTGTCCCGGTGCTGGTTTTGACATTCGGAATTTTTATCATTGCCCGTGATCTCTTCCATTTTCCCCTTGCCCAGTTGCAAACCTTAGCTTTCCTTACGCTGGTATTCACCGGGCAAGGAATGGTGTATTTAGTGCGCGAGCGCGGCCATTTTTGGAAATCGATGCCTGGGAAATGGATGATGGTTGCTTCCACGATAGATATCATCGTAGTGATTTTATTGGCAACGCTTGGAATTTTCATGAATTCAGTGCCGCTTTCTGTAGCTGGATTAACTTTAATCATCGTTGTGCTATTCTTATTTGGCTTAGACTACTTAAAAGTCTGGGTTTTTCGGGTTGCCCATCTACACGGTTAACAATAAATAGATGGGCGAATTTTCTATTCCAAAATAGATATACGTTGATAGAATGGGCTTAAAAGAGCAGTAATTTCAGCCTTGGTATTCTCGAGTAATTTTGGGTTGTGAGAGATATAACTTTACTCGATTTGCCCTTTTTTATTCAGCCAATTTTGGCGAAGGTAATGGAAATTTATACAGGTTATTTTATCCTCCCTTCGTTTTATGCCGATATGATAAGCATTAATTTTACCTAACCAAATGGCTAATATTATTTAGTTTAAGAAAGCGAGAAACTCTTCGTTTTATCCTTCATTTTGCTAATATCTTTTATCCACAATAAAATATGGCTTAAGAGGTTGGCTGCTCTGGAATGACCTCTCCCTTGTTCCAATACTCCTCAAAAAATGCTCTTTTATCCGTCTTGGAAAAGGTGTACTCACTCACATTGCGATGATCACCATAAGCACTTGCAAACGGTGGCATATTGATTGCCTTGTCAGCCGTGTAAAGAAACCGATCATGCGGAAGATCTCGCCGATTAAGAAGCCGAATTTCAAAGTTTATACCCCTCGAAGCGAGTTCTTTTCGGAGGAGATGATACTTTGTGAGTTTGAGTTCTGGTTTGTTGTTCTCACTGGCTTGAGTTAGTTCTTTTGCAGTGAGAAGGCGTATATCTTGTATATAAACATTTGGATTTTTGAAAACATCACGAAACAAATCCATAACATGGTCGTTGAAGTAACGATCTACCCACCAAACAAAATCAGAACAAGAAGAAATAAAACGCCGCAAAGTGGTGCGATTGTATTCAGGATTGTGGGGTGTGGTTACAATTCCAATAATATCAACCCTGGAGTCTTCAAGCCAGCTAGAAATTTGTTCATTGCTGATAATGCGGTCACTTGATCTTTCAACGTATTCAGCAAGCTCTTTAAAACAATGTCCATTTTCCAGTGATTTACAATACTCAAAATCGCCTAACACAAATAGGATTACCCGTGCCCGGGAAACAGCCACATTGAGCAGATTTCGTGTTTGTTGTAACCAGCGTAAACTTTCCTTCTTGATTCCCTGGCTGATGACTGGAGAAAAGATCATCACATCCCGTTCGTCGCCCTGAAACTGATGGGCAGTCCCAATGGTGATTCGATTTTCCCAATCAGTATCTGAGAGTTGCTGTTTGATATAATCATTCTGTGCCCTATAGGGAGTTACAATTCCAATCGTTAATTGATCAAGTCCGTTCTTCTTTAACCATTGGCTGAGCTGTGGTAGGAAGGTCTGAATGTGTTTAACTTCAGTCAGATTGTAGATACTTTCTCCTCTGGGATATTCCGCATATCCCTTTACATCTATCCAATATATGCCTCCAAATTGGTTTAAAAATGTCCTTGGAATTTTTCGTTGCGTAAGATCGGTTTTGATCGTTAATCTATTTTCATAATAAAGCTGATTCGAGAAATTAATAATCCTCGCATCGCTGCGGTAATGTTCATTCAACAGCAAACTACCGGGATGGTTTCCGCTGCTTCTTTCTGCTAAATCAAATAGGGAGTGGGAATTATAGGAAAATGCGCCAATATCAACCCCATGTTTATACGCAAGGCTCTGATCATCTTCTTTTCTTATCGTGGCCACATGTCGCAGCTGGTTGGGATCGCCGATGATTACCGCTTTTTTGCCTCGGAAGAGTAAAGGCAGCGCCGAGGGGACATCGCATTGGGAGGCTTCGTCTATGATGATCAGATCAAAATATTGACTTTCAAGAGGAAAATTCGTTCGCGCAGAAAGATTTGTTGTTGCCCATATCGGAAATAGTTGGATTGTTGGAGACAAATTTGCTTTTTCAATATCCTTATATTTATTTTTGTCAGCTGGCGAAAGATCTTCTGGCGATAGTGCTTCCACCGCAGCAATATAATCGTTTACTTTCTGAACAATTTCATTTGGCGCCTGGCGCACGCGGTCCTGCCACGTTAAACGCATGATCAAACCACCTAGATCGAACATCTGCTCACGATGAGAATTTAACATCTCTATTGCTTGTTCTTCGGATGGTAAAACGGCAAGCTTTCTTGTTGTGTGCTGATAGCCTGCGTCGGCTTTCCAAAACCCAAGCAAGTTTTGCCAATCTCGAATATAGTTCAGAATCTCCTCAATAGGGGAAGAGGGTTCTATCATAGTTAGCAATTTGATTTCGCCTAGCGGAGTCGCTCGTAATTTTTCAAGCAGCTTAAATTGTTCTTGATTCTCTACCAATTGAGAGTGCATAACATGTACAACATTATCGAGGTCATCTTGGAGCTCTCTGGTTTTCTCAACGATCTTCAATAAGGTATTCAATAATACATCATAATCAAAATCCAGACGATTTAACTTATCCAAGTCGTTCAAAATTGGCGCTGCCATCAATTCGATTCTGTCTTCTAAATCCTTTTGGATCCCTTGTTTTGTATCTCTTAAATTCTGTAATTTTTGATCCAAGATGGCGGAATTCATAATAAGCTTTAATTGTCCTGCGATTTGGATTAACTTATTTGCTGTTACCTTTACTTTTATCCAATCTTTTTGCGGCAGATTCAAGTCCAACAGTATCTCAATGATCTCCTGCTTCCTCTTGCGTAACTGCCCTTTGAAGGTGATCAATTCAAAAAATCGTTCGCCAAAGGATAAATCACCTTGGAGGTAACGAACAAGGTACTGAATCATTGCATTGGCGCGGAAGGCATATCCTTCTAGCTGTTCCTGATTTAGCTGCTCAGCAAGCGATTTGTCAAATCCAAGAAGATCTTCTGAGATAGCAGTTTGAGTATCCACAAGCTCATTTTCTAATCTTTTGATTTCGTCCGAAATCATTTGATTTTTGTATTTCATTTTTAATATTTCAATGATATTAATCCAATCGTAAAGATGGGTGAGCAACGCATCAATCGAGGGATAGCTCTGCTTTTCTAAAAGTTTTCCACAAAACGAGCCCCATTGGTCTTTAATTCGATGGAACTCAGCAATGAGAGAATCGTCTAACCTTTCCCGTTCCTCAATTTCTGTTAGGTGATTTTCAATCTTCTCTTTTTCCTCTTTGATTGTCAAGATACTATCCAGATAACTCGATAGTAAATTTACAAGTGTTTCAAACTCAGCTGCAGAATATGGGACCATGAAGTCATTAATGACCTGACAAATAGGTTGTGGAAGAAGTTTTAAGAAATATTCCCGTTCATCTTTGTAGGATTCGAGTAAGCCTTTTAAATTACGAATCGCGTCTAACTGGGTTTGATCTTGCAGCATCTGTTGCCGAATGGAAAAATAATTCTTCTTTATCCCCTCCAAATCTTGCTGTTCACTGATCATTACTTGATTCATCGCTCTTCGCATTTGAGCGGCTGCTTCTGCCCGCTTATTTTTGTTTCCTGTTCGTACTGCTCCGAGGAATTTTATATCCTCTATTAATCGTCTCATGACTACATCAACAGCTTGATTATTTCGGCTCGCAAAAAGAACTTTTTCCCCTTTTAGAAAGGCTTCTGCAATCAGGTTGAGCACCACCTGCGATTTTCCTGTTCCTGGTGGCCCCGTCACAATCACTAATGGTTCTGTCCTTATCGCTTGGATCACTCTAAATTGATTCTGATTGATCGGCGTAACATGGATACTATTATCATTTTCCCAGGGTTGCCCTTCAGGATAATTGTGATCTGGAATGATGTTTAATAATTGCCTCAGAGTTATTGGAGCTTTTTCCCATTTTTCAAGGCCCGCGAGCTCATATAGCTCACGGATTAAATTTGCAGTTGCAATATTATCCTTGACTTTGAAAAGTGCAGGGCGATCATATATAGTATCCGCCTTAAACCAGTCAGTCTCTATTGGGATTGTTACTTTATAAATTTCATTGATTTTATTTTGCACGAAATTTTCCAAAGCTTGTAAGCGCGCTTCGCCGGGTGCAGGGTTGATTTGCTCGCACTTCTGGAGAAAATCAGCAATCTCTTCTTCGCTCATTTTTAGTTCAGTAAGCAATGCATAACTAATTTCAAGGTTATCTGGGACCAAAATAAAATTTTCCTGATCTTGTTCTATTGCTACAGTAATATAAGTGAGGGGAATTGCTTTTTTGGGCTTAGGAACAAAAAAAGGATACCCTAAACACAATTGTTGGTTTCTATCATTCACAACTTCTTGGATAAATTTACTCACCCTACCACGATGGAATCTTTCACCTTTAGGAACTATCAATTTGCTCCCTTTTTCTAGAAATGAGTAAAGTGTCGCTTTATCTATATCAATATTGCAAATATTCTCTGTATCCAAAATGAGTTGTTGCCGGTTTTCAAGAGATAAACAATCTGCGTAGTATTGGATCAAAGCACTCCACTCTTCCGCTTTCGTTACTTTGGCAAATATTGGAATTTTTGGGTGAGTTACATTATTGATATTTGATGTAGAGGGACTTATATTACGGGCAAGAGTGGGTCGAACCGGTGTGCTTTCGGGTGGGTTTTGCAGATATAACAACGCTTCTTTCTCAGAATTGAAAAATTTCCACTCCTGGATGTTATCAACCGTAAAAGTCAGTTCCATTTGCTTTCTATGACAATAGGCTTTGAAAGTCCTGTTGGTAATCTCCCATTTAAGTGGTTTTAACAGCCGTTCGCTTTCATCTCCATTCTTCGTTCGATAATAGACTAAGAGTACTCCTCCATTTTTCATCGCATGATTGATTGTGGATTGCAAGTTATCGTTGTTCATTTTTCCATTCCTTGGAGATAAGATAATAAAAAACGATCTATTTTCACGCCTGATTAAACCTGGATTTCATCTCTAAGCCCGTTGGTGCGCCGGTCTTCCTGGTCGGGATCAGGATCGATAAAATAGGTCATACTACGCTCAGCCGTCTGGCGGGTGCCGCGTGCATAGCGGCGATAGGAATCGCACGAAAAGCGGGCGTCGCAGTTGTGGCAAATACGCGTGCCGAAACGCTCGTGCGTCCATGCGCCGGGGATGGCTTCGCACAAGCGTTCAATCGGCGGCGGAGCAAACTGGCCATCTTCGATGGCGTCTACCACCTGCCCGAACTCGAACAGGGTGCGGTCTTTGTTGGCCAGGTCATATTCGATGGGGGCGAGTGGCTCCCAGGCGGCCAGCGCCGTCTCCAAAGCCAGTGGGTCGGGATTGGAGAGAGCTTCTTTGACAGCTTGTGGGAAGTCAGTGGCGATGATGGCAGTGCCGTCCAGGGGCTGTCCGCGCAATTCCTGCCAGATGTGGGAGTAGAAGTTCAACTTTTGGTGGTAGAGTGCGAGATTGGCTTCAAGTTGATACTTTGAGCTATTTGGAGCCGGAAATCCCGCCATGAATAACATGGACTGATAGGCCGCAGTGCGCACCTGCCAACGTCTATAAGAACTTTGATCATCCTTTTCAGGCTCATCAAAGGATGCGTTCAAGAAAACGGCAACATCGTTTTGTTGATGGTTCTTATTCTCTTCAACAACTCGACGAATGATCGCAAAGCCATCGTTTAATTGGATATAGAAATTGTTTTGAAGCTCTTCAACATTAGGCGTTTCTAACATCCGATAACGTAGTGTGTCTTCAGGATAAATATCGGTCAACGCCCCCTTGTCTTGCTGATTTGCGTTTGCGTATTCACCGTTGATGTCGTAAATAATCTGTCCTATCTTGTCATGACTCTCATCTGCCACACGCTTGACAACAGAAACCATTTGCTTAATCATTTTCGATTTTCCGGTGCGAGTCATGCCAAGATCTGCGGTGCGGCGCGCCAGAAAATCCGCAGGTTGCACAAAAACAGGCACTTTCTCTGCACGCCGATCACGACGGTGTATGCGGTCAGTAAACGGATAACATGCCTTACCAATCTTATAAGGCTTTATTTCACCTTTCAACCTCAACTGCTCAACCAACGCATGCGCAGCGTTGTGGTAAATGGGATCTAAATAATTAACAATCTTTTTTAATGCTTTTCTATGCAGGCGATAAACACTGAGACAAATGACCATTGCAAAAGATTCAAAATCGCTCCCTAACCAGAGTCCATCTCCATCCATAAAAAATGTTCCCAACACCCTGCATTCCAGCCCTCCAAACTGTAACTCATTTTGCGTGATTTCGTCTATTTGTCGGTCTGGTGTACCTATTGAGCTTTTTTGATCCTTGAAGTGATCTATCTTTGTACGCATTAGGTCATCATCCTGCGGCAATTTCGTTGCTACGAGTACGCACAACAAAATGATTTCCTGTTTTTCTTCGGGCACATGGGACATTTCATTTGGGTTAATAGAAGCTACAGCAAGACAACTATTATGCGGAATGCCTAAGACACGATATTTCGTAAAGTCGTTTGTCATCACTCTGGCTATCTGGTAATCATATACCCAGCCAATGAAATTTTCAAGTTGAATTAATTTCGCGAGCATTGACTCAATAAGTATCAGGTTAACGTTTTGCATGTGAACCTTCATCATCCAAGACGGTTGAAGCCAGATAAAATATCAAAGTTCGAGAGAACAACCTCTCTCCTCTGTTTTCGCTCTTGTACACTTGAAACCATATAAAGTATCTCCACGTGATTGGCTGAGTCATAACCCAAGAGCCATTAATGTGGTAAGCTCAGCAAAGTATTTATTAACCAAAGATCGCTTTTTTGGTTAAAGTAATAACGATAAAGTAACTCAGCCTTTTGAAAAAAGTTTATCAATGTAATAAAATACGTTGGATGGGGGTAGGTTACTTTTGTCTTTTTCAAAATTTCCTCCCTGGATCTTTCCCATACTTCATAAATTCCATCCCAAAAGGAAGCAACATGATGAATACGATTAATAAGAATCTTCATTGGAAAACAGTAATTAATATTATTATTTGTAGAAGCCTGTGTATAACCGCTTATTGTACCTACCTCTGTCCATAAAATTCCAGAAAAAATGGTTCGTTTAAAAAACAAACCAAATCTTATCTTCGTCGAGATATTGGTTTTCTTTGCCTGATACTTTCCGAATCCTTTAGTTTTACAGGTGCTTTTTCAATTTGATCAAATTGCCAATCTGTATCCCAAAATACTTTTCGCTCAAAATTGGTAATCCATGGGCCCGGGTCAATTGAAATGCCTTTATCAATCAAATTTCTTTGGATAAGATATAACCCCGCGCTCTCCCCACCAATGAATGGTTCAATGTAAAGGGAGGGCCTTAAGTCATTTACCTCTAAAGCCTGTGCAATATAAGCCGCAAAATATCGCTTGGAGCCAGGATAACGTAGTGGGCTGATAACACTATTCGTCATATTTACTTCGATTGTGTAGCACACTTACAAAACCACCTGCTTCTACTTCCAGCGGATCCGATGAAAAGATTTACCAGAATTCCTCAACCGTTACTCGCCCCATTAGGGTAATTCATCAACCCTGGTCGGAATCGATCATGAGTGACGGTTTACCTATTATATCCTGAAATTCTTGCAATAGAGGGGAAAGTGACAATAAGGATTACAATCGATAAACAGTGCTATTCACCTTATAGACCAGATCATTATTGAGTGTCACAATTGACGACCAGTCGAAAAGGGGATTTTTATAAATCTACTCTAGAAAGATTTTATACACTGGGCGGTAGATTAAATATTAATCTAGGCGGTCAGCATTGATTCACAGCTTAACCCACCATCGCTTCCTCCCACAATTCGGGCTCATGTTTGCCGTCATGTTCATCAGCGACATTGGCGCACGAATGATTTGGTAGTTCTTGATGATCTACGTCAGAAAACGGCAGAACCAGCTTTTTGGTTTGAACCCCAATTAACTTTTCCTGAAATCGGCGGCTGGTTTGATTAGTTCTTTCATAGCCAGGCTGGTAATGTGCAGGCGATAAATGATTGCCATTGGTTTTCAACAAGCTTTTCAAGGTGGTTTGGATGTGCACCAATTTGGGCTGAGTACCCTTTCTTGCCTTATCTTGTTCTTGCTACCCTTGGATCTGCCGCGTTTGCGTTTTTTCGATTCTTTCTTGGCTTTGCTGGCTGCTTTTTTACATAACGTACACCTCTTATGTCATTTGCAGCTGATACAAACGCGTAGCTTCTACATCCACCAGCGAAAAGGTGAAATATGTCAAGCCCAGCGTGATCCGCTACTGGATACTGGAGAATAATCAATCCACCCCGTAGGTTGCTTTCACAGCTTTGCTGGCTATCACTTCATCACCCGTAAGGAAGTATTGTCCCCCTGCTTTTAACAACTTCAAGAGAACAATCAACCAATGTATGGCTTGCCAGGGTAATTCATTGATAGAACCGCTGGATCGTACGGTAACTACTGCGTTTTCAGTCCAGCATAAAAACCCGCATGGCGATCCGTTTGCTGCCAGCCAACATCCTGAAAATGACCTGGCTCATCTGGAGAAAAGTCATCTTTGAACTCAGAACCGTAAAGATTTATAAAAGCGTTAAAATATCTGCCGTAGGCTTTTCGAGTAATTTTGGGCTGTGAGAGACATAACTTGACTCGATTTGCCCTTTTTATTTAGCCAATTTTGGCGAAGGTATTGTATCTATCTTTTATTAAAATTTTTATCCATTAATCCTTATTCTACGGTAAACTAGCGTTGTAACATATCCCTCCAGGAGAAAATACCATGACCACTAACCCTGAACTTCCGCTCGTAATCCTTACCCATAGTTTGCCAGAGGAGTGGTTGCGTAGCTTAGAAGGCAAATGCCACATCGTCCGTGGGCCTTGGGATGCAACCCATTTCGATCCCGCTCTGGAACCCTATCTGGATCAAGCTGAAGGCCTTTTTTGCCTGCTCACCATCAAAGTGAACCAGGAATTGCTCGACCGAGCGCCGCGTTTGCGTGTCATCAGTAATATGGCAGTTGGATACGATAACATAGATGTGGCAGAATGCACCCGGCGATCTATTCCCGTCGGTTTTACGCCAGGCGTGTTGACGGATGCCACTGCCGACTTGGCAATGGCGTTGATGTTAGCTATGGCTCGCCGATTGCCAGAGGCAAGTCAAGATGCCCGCAATGGAAAGTGGAAAACATGGTCACCAGCCGGCTGGTTGGGCGCGGACCTGAATGGTGCAACGCTTGGCATTGTGGGAATGGGAAAGATTGGTC
>DAOTVW010000172.1:0-1724 GCA_034436035.1 Anaerolineales bacterium | reverse complement strand
TTTCCCCCCATTCCCCCCATTTATTTTCGAGGTATGATCCGAGCACAAAAGCATCTGTCACTGCATTGCCTATCGTTCAGATTTAATTGTGAATTCTCTTGCGCGTTACTTTCGGAAAACATGCTCGTCTGTATGATTATCGCTTGAATTAGAGGAACCATTAGGAAATTCTCTCCAGTTCTCTTTGATTTTTTTCACAATACTCTTCTAATTTCCTGCTATCCCAGGTTGCCTGATCGATATTTGCTCTCGGTGAGGCTTCTATCCTTTCTAGCAATATTTTGAGGTTTCGTCGCTGGTCTTCACTCTCGTCTTCTCTCTTCTTTTCATACATATTATCGTGGACCGGTAACCAGCCTTGAGCACTCGGCGTGGCATCTCCATCTCTGGTGTGGATGCACTACGGAACAGATCAGCTTTCGCATTCCACTAAGCGCTTCGGATTTGGCTCGTTGGCTCGCGACACGAAATTGAGGGTTTTCATATATGCTGGGTGTCTGCAAACTTGACAGGCAGTCTCTCTGCTGCTGTGGCGCGACGCGTTTTGGTATTCGTCTACCACAATCTAGGTGACGCTTTGACGCGAAAAACTTGATCCAATTTTCAGAATCTATTGTTTTTCGATTGAGATTCTAAGGTGCGTTATATCACTTCCAACATTGTGGTCACCCGGACTAGAGGCTGGTACAGTGTCGCTGCTCGCCGACCCTCCTTTCAAATTGAATTGTCTGATCATACGCAAATACTTCTTCCTGTTAACGTCTACAGTCAGTGGCGTTTGTACTTGCTACTCCGTTATTCGATATAGTCTCTATTTTGGTATTTTCTATATCGTCCGCCTTGGTAGCGCATTGCGAATTCTGGCCGTCACTTCACACTCTGTGCGTCTCGCCGATCAAGTGGAACGTGTTAATGACCTCTTCTAGAGCGACTGCTCTATCGGGGCCACTTGCATTTTTGATCGAATGATAACAAAGTATAGTTGTGTATTCAATGGCGTTTCTAACTTCTAGTAGTAGTATTCAACTGATTTTCGCCATTCTACGCAGAGGTGTCCGACGAGTTTTTTACTAAAAAAATGTCAGACTTTTCTAATTTGAGGTTGTGTGTTATGGATGGCCGTTGTTGCCGAATATCGGGAAAAAAGGTGACATAGTAGCTAATTCCAGAGTACTAGGAAAAGAAGTGGAAGCGAAATAGGGAGGTGCTATGACGAACGCCGCAGTAGTTTCGTGTCTATGTCGATATGGTTGTGGAATCCTGTCGTCTCCAACATATCAATGTTCCGTACGACTGATCGCTCCAAGATGCAATCAGAAACTGCGTCGACTCGCACACCAGGAATGTTTGTTACTCTCCTTTAAAACTGACGCATTTGGTGATCGAGCTCCATCGCGACGTAACGCACATCGCAAAAGTGATCTTTCCGGAATACTTTTTCAAAAAAGAGTTTCATCAACCACCTGATTGCTTGCAATGGGGGCGCATCACGGGGAAATTAGCGGGCGGATGCCTACGTCAAAATTTACGACAAGTACCGCATCAACGGTGCTGGACACAGGGGTGACGCAAATATTTACGAATACAGGGCAATTAAGTGCCTCAAGAATGTGAGGAACCATAGGATCCTCATCCTCGATTGTATCATGATACGCGTTGTCATTGTGCTGTACCCGGGCCTGTTTTGCGAAGGGATGCTGGCAATCATCGATGGAATGAAGAAC
>DAOTVW010000171.1:0-4506 GCA_034436035.1 Anaerolineales bacterium | reverse complement strand
ATAAAATCCGCCGTTCACGCATGATAGCACTCCTTGTTATTTTCATTCATTTTACCTTTTTGATGGAAGGCTGTCAATTATTTGGCTATATTTCCAGATACAACCATACATAAACATAGCGGTTTTACGCAAATATCCTTCCTATCCGATTTGTTTCCAAAACTTTCATTGTTAACCTCGGGGTTGCTGTTGAGTAATACAATGAATATTTCCACCTCCAAGCAAAATTTCGCGAGCCGGAACACCAACGATTTTTCTTTCTGGAAGCAATTTTTGAAGGGTTTCTATTGCATCGGCATCATGGGGATCATCAAAAGTAGGTACGATTGCGCCTCCATTACAGAAATAAAAATTGATATAAGAAGCAGCCAGACGATCACCTGCTTGGCGAGGTAAGGTTCCTTCTACCATATCTACACCTTCCGCTTCTTCTGGTTTGATGAGGATCGGTTTGGGCTGATAAATTTTATGAATAGCGAACTTTCGTCCTTTTGCATCCGTTTCAGACATGAGATAGTCATACGCTTCACTTGAACGCTCGAATTGAGGATCATTTGTATCGTTTGTCCAAGTCATCGCAATCACACCAGGGCGGAGAAAACAAGCTAAATTGTCAACATGGCCACTAGTCTCATCGTTATACACACCACGCGGGATCCAAAGCACCTTCTCTACATTCAGATATTCTTTCAAGTAGTTTTCGATCTCCTCTTTGGTCAATTCTGGATTACGGCCGGGGTTGAGCAGACATTCAGCAGTTGTAATGCAGGTGCCTTCACCATCTACATGTATCGAACCCCCTTCTAACACCAGAGGTGCTTTATACCGCCCCACATTTTCGATTTCTAAAACTTTCTGCGCTACCGCGTCATCCAAATCCCAAGGGAAATATAACCCATTATACAAACCACCCCAGGCATTGAAAATCCAATCTATCCCTCTTACCTCTCCCTTACCATTTACCACAAAAGTTGGACCGCAATCCCGCATCCAGGAATCGTTGTTGGATAATTCCACCACCCGAATTTCTGGGGGAAGCATCTGGCGGGCATTGGAATACTGACTGTGATTGACGCCCATGGTTACCGGTTCAAATTGCGAAATAGCTTTGGCTACTTCTACAAATGCTCTTTGAGCTGGTTTTGCTCCAAGACGCCAATTGTCGGTTCGCTGTGGCCATAGCATCCACGTTCTGGAATGCGTGGAAAACTCTGCGGGCATATAGAACCCATCTGCACGGGGTGTGGTTTGATAGGTGTAGGTCATTGTCGGCTCCTTTCGGAAACACTTAACAGGATCTCTCCCACCAGCAAGGTTATGGCTACACCGATCAAGATGGGTATATCATAAGACCAATCAATGGGATTTCCTGGCACCCAGAGAAAGAAAACAATTGCTTGAACCACAAAAATTATTCCAATGATAGACATGATCCATGCAAAAGGTTTCCCGCCCGGGAATGTATATGGACGTGGTCTATCCGGGTCAGAGGAACGTAGTTTCAAAAAAGAGGGGTAGAGCATCAGATACGGCAATAGGAAAATAATGGACGAGAAAGCAAACAATGTCCAAAACAAATCCTCATTGCTGCCAGCTAAGAATCCGTAGATAATGATCACTACTGTTGAGACAATGCCGGTGATAAGATATGCACCAACAGGAGTTTTGTTTACTGGGTGCAATTTTCCAAAGAGAGCTGGTAAAGTTCCTTCATCTGCAGCTTGGGCAGCGCTTCGATTTGCTCCCATCGTCCAGGTGACCATATTGGCAAAAAAGGTATACAGTGCACTGATACCGAGAATAATGACGACAACGTGGGCGATGCCCGATTCCCCTAGGATAGCTTTGAGGGTATCCACAATACCAGACACCAAACCGAGTTGGTCTAATGGCAGTGCTAATAACATGCCGATGGTGGCAAAGAGATATAGAAATGCAATCAATCCGCCAGCGATAATTATCGCTCGGGGGATGTCGCGTCCGGGATTCTTCATTTCCTCACCTGCACCTGACATTAATTCAAAGCCGAGGAAATTATAGACAATTACAGGTAGGAATGCTAAACCAGCATCCCAAGATGGAAGTATGGCACCAAACGAGAGATCATTGGCGACACCGTTCCGGATTGCGAAAACAATACCGCCTATTCCGAGGACAAGAATGATAACCGCTTTGAGAATTGCCCCGGTATTCGGAACCCATTTGCCAATCTCAAGGGTAATGATACCGATGAGTACGGTTACCCAGCTCATCACGATGCCAATAATGATGATCCATGTTAAGCTTAAGTCTGGGAAAAACAGTTGGGAGAATATACCAGCGAACAGAACATACACCGAAGGCATCCACAAGGCAACATTGATCCAGTAGTACCAGGTTGTACGCGCTGCCCATTTTTCCCCAAAAGCTCGGCGCACCCAGATATAAATTCCTCCTTGTTCCGGGTAGGTAGAACCTAGCTCAGCGGTAATCAACCCATATGGGATGAAAAAGAGAATTAATGTGATGATATACCAAGATATAGTGGACGGACCGATGGCGGCTGAAGCCCCAAGGGTATCCAGTACGATAATAGCACAGATAGAAAACAAAGTCATATCTAGTGCATGCAATACTTTCTTGAAACCAGTTGATTGAACTTGAGTAGTCATCTTATTCCTTTCCTAATGAAAATCGAAATGGTTAATCATGGATTCAATTTCTGCTTTATGAAAAGCTTTCAATTCCATGGATGGATGTTGTAAGCGTGGGTAAAGAAAATAAACGAGCAACCCTTTTTCGGTATGCAATCTATTTTCGGATTGATCGAATATGATCGAGCGGGGGTGATCCATTACTTCGTCAGTGACTTCGACTCCACGCGAAGCAGGGAGACAGTGCATGAATTTACAATCGGCCGGTGCTTTGTTAAAAAGATTGAGATTAACTTGATAGTCTGGCATGAAGGCCGCCCGTCGTTCCGGAATTTGATCTTCTTGACCTACCCACCACCATAAATCCGTGTAGATGAAATCTGCATCTTGAACAGCTTTTACAGGATCTTCTTCTAAAGTGATTGTTCCCCCTGATTCAAGACAGTTAGATTTGGCTTGGGCAACCCATTCTACTGGTGCCTGGTACTTTTTGGGTGCAGCTTGGGTGAAATGCATCCCTAGCCGAGTGGTAATCATCATCAGGGAAGATAGTACATTTGTGGCATCGCCGATAAATGTAACATGTAAATCTTCTAAACGCTTGTTGGCAGGCATGTGCTCCATCATGGTCATGACATCGCAGATTGCTTGAGTGGGGTGGTTGTAATCCGTTAATCCATTAAAAACTGGCACGTCTGCATATTTTGCCAATTCTGTGATCGTTTCGTGCTTGAGTGTTCTTGCAAAGATCCCATCACACATACGCGAGAGGACTTTAGCTGTGTCGTACATCGATTCACGTACCCCTAAATGAATTTCACCCGGTTTGAGGTACAATGCGTGGCCCCCTAGTTGGGTCATTGCAACTTCGAAAGAAACCCGTGTACGCGTGGATGGTTCTTCGAAAATCATCGCCAACGATGCACCATGGAGCAATTCGGGTGTATAACCTTGTTTGTGAGCTTTTTTAATCCTTTGAGTTAATTCGATGATATTAAGTAATTCTTTTTTTGAGAAATCTTGTGTGTCAATAAAGTGGCGGAGTTGCATAATTAAAGTTCCTTTCCATTTTCTAAAAATTCTTCTTTTGGGGGTAACCATTCGTCAATATTCCGTAAAATGCGCGGAACAATTGCATAACGAGTTACTTTAACACCAGGTATAGAAGGGAGGGTATATCCCAAAAATTCGCGCAGAGCCATATTGTCCTTGAATCGGCTTTCGATGGAGATTTCGGATGTTTCTTGACCTAATGCAATGTAAGTTATTTCGGGGAGTGCTTTCAACCGATCGATTACTTCCTGTTCGCAATCACGTTCTATCTCCAAAAAGATATCTACGGTAATGGAATAACCAAATGCAGCTGGGTCAAGAATAGCTGTTAACCGAATCGCGCCATCAGCTTCCAGGCGCTCTATACGATTGCGGATTGTCCGCTCATTGGCTTGGGTAATGCGAGCAATTTCTGATGCCGCCATCCTCGCGTTTTGGTGCAGGCAGCGAATAATTTGATAGTCTAAATCGTCGAATTTTTCTTTCCTAGTTGCCATAATAATTCCGATACGGTAATATATATTTCCGAAAAATACATTATTAATATATATTAAAATAATTCTAAAAGCAAGTAACAAATGTCATATCACTTTCATCTTAATGAATGTTTTTCCCTATTTTCCCTTATAAATCACTGATATAAAGCCTATTGCACCATAATGGGTTTATTTCTATAAAGATAAATTTTTACACTCAATGAAAAATGATTGGTGTAAAATAAATCAGCGTTATATCTCTTCGGGAGGGATCTATGTCTCCATCACCGTTATCAACGATTGAAATTCGCAATATGAAAGAAGATGATTTTCTGGACGCAGAG
>DAOTVW010000170.1:0-1698 GCA_034436035.1 Anaerolineales bacterium | reverse complement strand
GCTTTGCGGCACTCGGCCATTGCTCACAATAACCTACTAACGCGATGAAACACGAATACACCAGCGACGAACTGCTGCCTCTCTCCGGTATTCAACACTTTCTGTTTTGCCGAAGACAATGGGCGCTAATTCATGTCGAGCGGCAATGGCAGGATAATGTTTTGACTGCGGAGGGAAAACTTTTACATCAACGGGTAGATGACCCCTTCTTGACAGAGACCAGAAATGGGGTCATCACTGCCCGTTCGGTACCGGTTGCTTCGTACCGCTTGGGGCTCACCGGCATCTGCGATGTTGTAGAGTTCACCTTGTCTTCAGAGGGCGTCAGTTTGCCGGGGAAAAATGGCTTGTACCAACCGGCGCCGGTGGAATATAAACGCGGCAAACCAAAACCGGATGCTTGTGATAATGCCCAATTATGTGCCCAAGCAATATGTTTGGAGGAAATGCTCTCGGTGGCAATCCCAGCCGGGTTTTTATATTATGGAGAAATTCGTCATCGAATTGAGGTTGAGCTGAATGGTGAGTTGCGCCGCCTGGTGGAAGAAATGGCAGATGAAATGCACGCCTATTTTCAGCGAGGGTACACGCCGCGGGTGAGACCCTTCAAAGGCTGCCGCTCCTGTTCTTTAGCAGAGGTTTGCCTGCCAGAATTACAAGAAGATTCAGTGAGCGCCTCAAAATATATTCAACAACACATTGACGATTCCGGATGAGGAGGGTGAACAGTATGAAGAAACTCGGAAATGTTTTATACGTTACCAGCCCGGAAACATATTTATCTCTTGATGGAGAAAATGTGGTCGTCAAGAAGGATGAGAACAGCTCTGTGCGCCTTCCGCTGCATAATTTGGAGAATATTGTCTGCTTTAGCTATCAGGGCGCCAGCCCTGGATTGATGGGGGCTTGTGCAGAGAGGAATATTGGTTTGTGTTTTCTGACCCCTTATGGCCACTTTTTGGCTCGCATCACCGGAAAAGTCAAAGGAAATGTGTTGCTGAGAAAGAAACAATATGAGATATCTGAAAAGAACGATCTGTCTTTACCGGTGGCTGTATCTTTCCTGGTGGGAAAAATCTACAACTCCCGTAAAGTCATCGAACGGGCTTTACGCGATCATGCCATGTTAGTGGATGTTGAATCGTTATCAAAGGCTTCCGCATTTTTGAAAGAAACCCTCCAGGCGCTGCCGCGTTGTAAGAGCATTGGTGAACTGATGGCTTTTGAGGGCAGCGCAGCAAAAATATATTTCAGTGTCTTTGATCACTTAATATTACAACAACGGGAGGATTTCTCTTTCACAGAAAGAAATCGGCGTCCACCCTTAGACAATATGAATTCACTCTTGTCATTCTTATACACACTTTTAACTAACGAAGTGGCATCAGCACTGGAAACAGTGGGGCTGGATCCGTATGTTGGTTTTCTCCATCAAGATCGGCCCGGCAGGCCTTCCTTAGCATTGGATTTAATGGAAGAATTGCGTCCAATATTTGGTGACCGGCTGGCTTTGACATTGGTTAACCGCCGGCAGGTGAATGGAAAAGGATTTATAAAGAAAGAGAGCGGCGGTATATTGATGGACGATGAAACCCGCAAAGCGGTGATTACCGCCTGGCAGGAACGGAAAAAAGAAGAGATCGTTCACCCATTTTTAAAAGAGCGGATCGAATTTGGATTAATTCCGTATGTGCAAGC
>DAOTVW010000169.1:0-4183 GCA_034436035.1 Anaerolineales bacterium | reverse complement strand
CATCTCTCAATAGGATATCTGCCAGCGTTTCTCGAATTCGACGGGCAACCTTACAGGCTTCATCGAGTGTTGCATCGACAATCACCACGCCAAATTCTTCCCCTCCCCAGCGGCCTACCATGTCTTTGCTTTTTATGTGACCCTGAATGGTTTGCACCGCCAAGCGCAATACCTCATCCCCAAAAACATGCCCATAATTGTCATTATATTCTTTAAAGAAATCCACATCCAGCATGATCAGTGAAAGCGGGTAAGCCTTATCGCGTGCTTCTTCAATCGCTAGGTCAAGCTTTTCCAGAAATGTGCGATGATTTAGCGCACCGGTTAATGAGTCATGCTGAGCTTGCTTTTCTACATCGGCATGATGGCGGGCGTTATCGAATGCCAATTTTGCTTGTTGCGCAACATTGATTAATAATGATAAGTCTTCTTCTGTAAACACATAGGGTTGATAGCTTGCCACTGCCAAAATGCCATTCAGGTGATCGTCTTTGCCTAATGGCACCCCCATCCAGGATTCCGACATCTTCGACTGTCCCAATTGCAGGGGTTTGACCGGTAAATCATCCCATTGCTCTCTCATTGAACGGATGAACAATGGCTTTTGAGTGCGCACAACATATCCAATCAATCCTTCGCTTAATGGCACTCTCTCTGATTCAAACCGTTTCCCCTCGTCAATCAATAGTCGAATATCAACCATTTGGGTTTGCTTGTCCAAAAATCCAACAAAATAGGTATCAGCAGGGATAACCTGAATCAACAAACCATATAATCTCTCAAGCAATTCTTCCATTTCAATTGTTGAGCCAAAGACATTGGCAATTTCGTATAATATTTCCAATCGTTTTGCTTTCTGGCGCTCTGCTTGGTGTAAACGCACATTTTCGATCACAACTGCTAATTGATTCGCCAATGTGCCTAAAAATTCCAGCTTATTCGCACTAAAGGTTTCTCGCTCGCTATCCCGGGCTTCCCCCACCGCCAGAATACCCACCACCTTCTGGTCGGTTATTAATGGAACAAGACAACAATTTCTAATTTCGCCGGGGAATAATTCCAAGAACGATAACTGTTCATCCCCATAATGGAGTTGATCGAAAGTGTGGAGCGTTATCTGGGGTTTTGCCAATAGGTGTTTGTAAATCAACGAATCTGGTAGGGAAAATTCACGTAAGACGTCATCCCGATAATGAAACGACGTTCGTTGATAAGCAAGCCCGTAACAATTCACTTTTTCCCCTTCCAACAGATCGATACGGACAAAGGAGGCTGGTAGCCCGCTGAGGATTTTTTGGGCTAATTCGGGTATTGCTTTTGTCAAATCTGAGGATGAAGAAACCACCAAACTTGCTTCTAGCAGCAGAGTCAAATCCGCGTTTTTTCGCTGGCTTTCTCCGGCATGGGAAATCAATGCGTCACCCAAAGCGCCACCCATATAAGCTGCAACCAGGAAAAAAATTAATTGCGTTCCTTGAGATAATAATTGATAATGAGTTGTAAAACCCAATGAATTTTCCACTGCAATGCAACCCATCAGCGAAAGAATTGCCGTGAGAAATGCGGCTGGTTTTCCTGCTAAGATGCCACCTAAGAGGATTACGATTACGTAGAGAGAATTCACCGCCACGCGATATTCCCCTAGCAGTGCATAACCAGCCGTCAAAAAACTCACATTGGCGAACAGAATTCCATAATGCACCCAGGGGTGAATACCAAAACGAGGGATAATGACATAAAAAACCGCCAGGATGTAAGCAACAACCACCCCCCAAAATGCGATGAATTGCACCTTCTGTTGGTTAGAAATTGGTAAAAACAAACTCAAAAGGAGCAACCCACTGGTCGCAATCCACGAGATATATTTAATCGGTTTAAGAAAACGGCGGAAAATCTCCGCCCGCAACGGAAATGCACTGATCATCACACATCGCTCAATTTTAACTTACTGAAAGAATATTTTAGAACATGAGTACGCAAACGAAAAGGGTATTCCGTTCTATGTTTACAAAACTGTAAGATAAATTTCTTTCATCAACCCGCTTTTTGGGAAACTTGATAACGTTTCTCGAATAATTCCGCGTCAAATGGCGCCTTGCGCGAGCGGCAATTTTCGCGCGGGCAGAGCTGACAACTGGCAAAACTGCTTGCGGTGGGAAAATAAATACCAGATACCGATTTTACAGGACGCATCACATAACTCGGGGTAAGCGTAACACCAATCTCCGCCGGCGCCTCACCTAACATACCAAAAACATCTTGCTGCGCTTTGAGCGGCCAATCTTCTAAAGACCCTGGATGCATAGCCGAGAGATCACTGAGATGATAGCGCCGCTCAAGCTGCTCTTCTAAAGATTGCACGGCTTTGGCAAGCGCCATTTCTTTAATAGCATCTGCCCAAAATTTTTCCAGCATATCTGTAATGGACAGGGACCACTCTTCCAACTCCATTCCACATGTAGCCACAAAGAAAAAAGCCTGCCCGGCTTCCTGTAGATTAACGCTCATCACCCGGCTGACAAAACGCCTGCCAGCGAGCACTACCCAATCCTCCCCTCGTTCTTCGACAAAAGCCTGCCGATACACAGCTTTTGGGCGCGCCAATTGCTCTGCTTCTTCCACCAAACGCATCAAAAGAGGAAAATAGCGGCTGTCATCGCGCACGTGCAGAATTTGCTGCAAGCGCTGCCGGTCCGCCTGGAATGGAATTGCAGCAATCGTTTTCACCGTATGTTGTGATGTACCCATTGACATGTTCCACTTTTTCCTTTAGAATAATATAGAACATAAGTTCTAATATAAGGAGGTGCACCATGCTGTTTTGGGAATGGTTGCGCAAAGCGTTGGGCAGTTCCCCAGCGCAGCAACGCACCTTTACATTTGACAACCAATTAAACCACATGCTGCGGGTTTTGGCAGAACAAGAAGGCCGCCCGGTGCAACAAATCGCCAACGAGCTGTTGACATATGCCCTGTCGGAACGCTTCGCCGCTCAGGAGTACCTGCGGCGCTGGCAGCGGCTTTCCCGGCGCGAGCAACAGGTGGTAGCGCTGCTTTGCCTGGGATACTCCTATCGCCAGATTGCCGACCAGCTCATTGTTTCCTACGACACCATCAAATCGCATGTCCGTAATTCCTTACACAAATTCGAATTCGACAACGTCAGTGAACTGCGTCGGGCGTTGGCAGATTGGGATTTCAGCCAATGGCAGCAGCCCGCACGGCGTCTATAACCCGCATGTTTGCCAGCGCATCCTCCAAGGGCGTCGGCACAGGTTTATTTTGTAGAATCGCGGCTGCAAAGGCATCACCCTGTAGCGTGTAATGGTCACATGGCGGGAAGTGTATTTCTTCAGTGTGTTTTTCCCGCTGCAACCAAATGCGGCAGGGTCGATCGTTTGGGGGATTGAAAGGAATCTCAATCTCGATTCGTCCAGCGCTGCCCAGAATTTGCACCCGTTGGTAGGGATAGAGCTGGGTTGAAACGGTGAAGGTCGCCACCCCTTTGGAAAATACTAAAATTGCACTTGCCAACCGATCGGTGCCGAACTGCTCGTCGACTTCCAGCCAGGATTGAACTCCTTTTGGTTCTTCCGCAAATAGCCAGCGTGAAAGCGATATGGGATAACAGCCAATATCCAATAAACCGCCCCCGCCAATTTCAGCCTGGTTGCGTACATCACTGGGATCGACATTGAAATAGGAGAAAAATGTGTCAATTGCCTTGAGATCCCCAATCGCTCCTTCATTAACCAACTGCCTTGCCCGCTGCCATTGCGGATGAAAGCGATACATGAACGCCTCCATTACTTTGAGATGTGGATAACGGCGGCTGACATCTAGCAGGGTTTGTGCTTCAGCTGCATTCAACCCAATTGGTTTTTCGCATAGAACATGTTTACCAGCTTCTAATGCCTTCACCGTCCAAGGGAGATGCAGATGGTTGGGTAAAGGATTGTAGACAGCTTGAATAGATTCATCGGCGAGCAATTCCTCGTAGCTGCCGTATGCGATGGGAATCCCAGCGGCTTGGGCTGCTTTCTGAGCTGATTCCAGTGACCGCGAGGCAATCGCCCGAATTTCACAATATGGACTGCGCTGCATGGCGGGGATGACTTTTTGAGTGCCAATCCGCGCCGTGCTCAAAACACCCCAAACTACTTTTTCCATCCTAGTACTCCTT
>DAOTVW010000168.1:0-23220 GCA_034436035.1 Anaerolineales bacterium | reverse complement strand
TTGGTACAATATTGGATAAGCACATCGTAAAAACCTATACCATCAAAGGAGATATCCATGTTAAAAGAATTTCGGCAATTTATCTTGCGAGGCAATGTGATTGACTTGGCTGTAGCGGTCATTGTCGGCGGTGCGTTCAATAAAATCATCACATCTTTAGTCAACGATGTTGTGATGCCCCCTATTGGGCTTATCTTGGCGAAAGTCGATTTTGCAAATTTATTTATTGACCTTTCCGGCAAGGGCTATAAAAGCCTTGCCGAAGCGCAACAAGCCGGTGCTCCAACCATAAATTACGGATTATTTTTGAATAATGTAATCAACTTTATCATTGTTGGTTTTGTCGTGTTTCTATTGATCCGGTCGGTAAACCGCTTGCAAAATATCAAAACAAGTGCAGCAATCGCCGAAGAAAAAAAGACCAAACAATGCCCATATTGTGCCATGGACATCCCCGTTCAGGCGAAACGCTGCCCTTATTGCACAACAGGATTAGAAAGTTAAGTTTGGTCAAAATTCGCCTGGTTTTCTGTTTCATTTGACTGGTACAACAGGGTGTTTAGCGGATTCTGGGAAATCGTTCATACAAGCATGTTATAATCCAATAAGCAAGTATCTTTTCCAAGCAAGGAGCGAATCGAATGGAAATCAAGCATACTCAATTCAAGCGTTGTGATTTACTCAAAATTAAAGGGCGGATTGATAGTTATACCGCCCCGCAATTGGAAGAAGCAATCAACGAAATTACCAATGCCGGACGGTTTAAGATTGTTTTAGATATGAGTGAGGTGGATTTCGTATCTTCACGTGGTTGGTGGGTGTTGATCGACAATCAAAAAAAGTGCAAACGATTTAATCGCGGCGAGGTGGTCTTAGCCGGTTTACAACAAAATATCCGTGATTCGCTCAATCTGGTTGGCATGGGAAAATATTTTGAGTTGGTTGATGATGTCATCAACGCAGTAGGTAATTTTTAATTTGACAAAAGTAATTGGAAGCGATCAAAAAATTTTCCGCGGGCAATATGCCAGTCTTAATCCCATTCGGGAGTTCATTGCCCAAAAAGCACAAGAGGCTGGTTTAAGTAGTTCTGGGGTCTATGCCATTGAATTAGCGGTTGACGAGGCTTGCAGTAACATCATTGAACATGCGTATGGCGGCGAAGGACATGGGGATATCCTTTGCCGCGTAATTATCCATGAAGATGGTCTTGAAGTGATATTAATAGATCAAGGGAAACCTTTTGATCCTGCAAAAGTGCCACAGCCCAATCTATCAAAACCATTAAAGCGGGTAAACACACGCGGGGTAGGTTTATTCTTAATGAAAAAATTGGTCGATCAGATTGAATATCATCATTCCGAAACAGAGGGGAATGTGATGCGGTTATTTAAATCAAAGTGACGGTCAATTTTGGGAAAGAGGTTCTGCCGGGTTACGGCGCAAGATCATCAAAGTGATATCATCGAATTGTGCCTGGGAACCGACAAAAGACTGGATTTGGTTTAAGATATGGATCAACAAATCCTGCGGCGTCAGCTGGAGATGTTCGAGCGCTTCCTTCACAAGCCGTTGCTCATGGAAAAATTCACCATCCATACTCTGGGCATCCGGAATGCCATCGGTGTAAAAAATAAGCGTATCACCCGCATTCATTTTGATTGAGGCAAGTTTCCAAACTGTCTCCTCTTCAATCCCCAGAGGCATCCCGGTAGGGGAAAGCGGAATGACTTGTTCCCCGTTTCCAGTTATCCAATACGGCGAGCTATGCCCGGCGTTACAATAGGTTAATAAACCGCTCTCCGCATCGAGGATACCATAGAATGCGGTGACAAACAAATTGATGCGTGCATCTTTTAGAATACGTTCATTCACTGCAAAGAAAACGACATCAGGAGAGGCATCTGTATATTCGATTGCATAGGTGCGGATAAGGGTGCGACAAAGAGCCATATACAACGCGGCAGGCACCCCTTTATCCGCGACATCTGCAATCAAAATCCCGATTTTATTGTTGGGCAGGGGAATAAAATCGAAGAAATCTCCGCTAGTCTCACGAGCCGGCAACATGGTAACTGCTAATTCCCAGCCATTCAAGCTGGGGATTTCATCCGGCAACAGGCTGGATTGAATTCGACCGGCAAACTTTAATTCCTCAGCTGTGCGCTGATATGTCAATGCGTCTTGATATTGCTGAGCTTGATGAAGTGCTGAGGCAATTTGGTCTGCGAGCGTTTTCAACCCCGGTACCAGACTTTGGACAGCTTTTCTATCCCACGGTTGCGCCAAACTACGTAATTCAACGTAAATACAACCCATCGGTTTATTCTTTTCTATCTCCAATATGGGTGTAATGATCACCGGATCATGGACATCTGGTTCGGTTTGCCATGGCAAGCTTTCTTTCGCGAGAAACACTTGGGGCTGTGGTTTCGCAGAACACCATTGCAAGATGGGCAAAAAATCCAATTCCCAATCAGTGGGCTTTTTTACCAACATCTGATCTGGATTAAGATAAATAGCCACCCTGGCAGAAGGAAGCATGGCAGGCGCATGTTCTTCAAGAATTTGTGCCAGCTGAGAAGCATCCGGGGGCGAATTGATAATCGCCCGGCTTAAACTCTCCAGCATCTCTAATTGACGGGATCGTTGCCGGCTGCTTTCTGCTGCCCAGGAGAGTTGGCGAGCTAATAATGCGACGATAAACAGTCCGCTCATAAAAAACAAAAATTCAAAAGCCCCATAGGCTGAATAAATCCCTGCTGCCAGAATACCAAAAGGATGAGCTAAATAAGGAAGACAAAACGCCAACAGCATGAAAATCAGTAAAGGTTTTAAGCTCTCTTTTCCACCTAAGTGATATTGAGTCCAAATTCCATAACCGATATAAACACTCCAGAGAAATAACGTTATGCTGAAGTGAACCACCATTGCTAACATACTGATGATGATCGTCCGAGGTTCTAAATTGTCAAACGGAATAACACCCCCTAGTTTTTGATAAACCACTAATGCGATCAAATAAGCCAGTGTATCTCCGGCGATAACATGGCTGTAATTGCGCAGGTCGTCCCATCGAAATTTGCTGCCCCGATGCTTGAATAGGGAATAAATAAATTGAGCACTTTCATTGAGAATAGAAAGCCAGAGCGCTGTAGGCCCAAAGAGCAAGATGCCCGTCCATTGCACCATTCCTCCCAGAGAGCCTTTGGCACTACCATAACGTTCCGGATGGATTTCAAAGATAATAAAATAATCTGTATAGGAAAATAGAATCAGTAAAACAAGCATGAGCAAGAAAGCTTGCCATTGACGTTGAATGATTTGCAAATCACTGGCAAAAATTAGCCAAACTAACCCAGCAACAGCAAAGGGAAGCGAGTATACAAAAGCAATTACATCGCCGATTCCACTCAGGCGCCTCATTTCATTCATGTTTTTTAATTCTGGCCGAATGCGGAAGGCGATGGATTGTAGAAAATCGATCATTAAGAATGATTATAACCATTCTTTTTGTTTTATGGGAAAACGAAGCGAAACGGTTTGGGTGGTTTATAATATGGATGTTAGCGCTTATACATAACCCTATGACCAACGAAGCCATTGTAAACCTGCACATTCATACCCCTTTTTCAGATGGACATTACCGTTATGATCAAATAGCCACTGCTGCCATAGCCAGCGGATTAGATGCTGTCATCACTACCGATCATAATGTTTTGGTAAAAGGGGTTGAACAGGTATATCAAAAAGGTGCTCAACGAGTGCTGCTTTTAGTGGGAGAAGAAGTCCACGATCAAGCTCGCCAGCCACAAAAAAACCACCTGTTAGTGCTGGGCGCAAATCGAGAATTAGCGACTTATGCCTCTGACCCACAGCAATTAATCGACAATGCCCAACAAGCAGGTGGGTTAACCTTTCTCGCCCATCCATACGATCTCGCTGCACCCGCAGTCCGCGAGGGGGATATTTCTTGGGAAGACTGGAACGTGCAGGGTTTCACGGGGATTGAACTCTGGAATAGTTTTTCGGAATTCAAATCGCGCTTGAAAAGTATTTTCCATGCTATCTTTTATGCTTATTTCCCCACTTTGATCGCGCGGGGACCTTTACCGCAAACCCTGAAGAAATGGGATGAGTTATTAAAACAGGGGCGTCAGGTCGTTGCGGTGGGTGGATCGGACGCGCATGGTTTGCCAATTCAAATCGGTCCGCTAAAACGAACTATTTTTCCGTATGAATTTCATTTTCGATGCATCAATACGCATGTGTTGATACCCAACCCATTGCGAGGCGAATTAGGAGCGGATCGACAAGTGATTTACCAGGCATTACGGGAGGGACGTGCTTTCGTCGGCTATGATCTACCTGCCCCCACGCACGGATTCCTCTTTCTCGCCTCCGGGATTGATGGCACGGTGATGATGGGACAAAAAATCGCGTTGAAAAATGGTGTCACATTTAAGATTAAATTACCCTCTCCAGCCGAATGTATCTTAATCAAAGATGGTAAGCCAATCAAGCGCTGGTTGCAGCGAGATCTTTGTACTTATATCGCCAATGAAGCTGGGGTATATCGGGTAGAAGTATATCGGCAATTTTATGGTCAGCGGCGTGGTTGGATATTCTCTAATCCCATCTATGTCACCCATAAATAATCTATCCTCAACAAAACACAGCGTCCGAAGATTAAATAACATTTTGTGTTTTTTTTGTAATGAGTATTAATAGCAAAGCTAAGCCAGTCCCCAGCGGTGGTGGAAATTGCTTCTGGCGCAAAGAACGCTCCATCGCAACGACAGTCATAGAGTTGAGCAAGAAAGCCATCTCTTCCCAGCGCTGGTCATGGCGAGATTCGACTATACCGCCAGATGGCGGCATTCGATGACGATATGACATTATCATAGGCTTTGGGTGAGATAGCAAATTGTCAGCAAAACTTGTAGTGGTAGGGAATTACATAAGCAGCTTATTTGCTGCGCTCTGTGGTAGCTCTGCGCAGCTATATCTACTCAATAAAAATAATCGTTTTTATCTTCTAAATCCCGTCTATATCATCTTGTGATTAGGTTTGATTTTGATACGCTACAAATTGCGCTTGAACCGTACCATCCTCATAAAGATCGACCAGGACATACGCCGGCGGGAAGTCCATATAACTGCCCATCCACCAGTTCCCGCAAATAGCCCCATTGGTTAAATATGTCACACCTAAATAATCCACCCGTTCATGCTGATGGGTATGCCCGCTCAAACAGAGGCGAATATTGGGATGTTTTAGAAAAAGCTGCCGAAAGCGGCGGGCATCAATGTGCACCCAGGCAGCAGGGATCACCCAATTTCCGCTTTCCTCATTTTGCCCATCAAACATCTCACAAGCGCTCACGATAGGTATGTGTGATGCAATACAAATCGGAGTTTGATTCGATATACTTTCAATATCTTTCTGCAACCATGCAAATTGCTCATCGTCCAGCTGTCCGATATACGGTTCATGCGAACTGCTGTTCGGCAAATGAGTGCTGTCCAAAACGATGAAATGCCAACCCTTTTGCTCGAAACTATAATAAGGAGCAGATAATTTTAATTTTTGAAGTGCCATCCCTTTGCCATATAGTGGATCGCTCTTAATAGTTTGGTTGGGTAACCCCCATCCCCAAACATCATGGTTTCCAATTGCATGGTAAATGGGCAAATGCACTTCATTGTGAACAATCTCTAAAAAAGTATCCCACTGCTCTTCGGCGCTATTTTTATCACTCTTAAGCGAATCCATGATGGAATCGCCTGTATTCAAAATAAAATCCGCTTTGTCTTCCAAATTTTGAACCTGCCGAAAAGCCTTGATGACATTTTCTTTAATCGAGGTTTGAGGCAGCACATGAAAATCGGTCATATGGGCAATTCTGAGGGCGCGTTTTGCATTGGTGGTGGGTACATTTTCTGATTGAGATACGGAAAGGCTAGCAGGCTTGTTGGTACAGCCCGCAGCAAGCGCAAGAGATGTCACTCCTACAAGATTGAGGAATTCCCGTCGTTGAATGTTTTTGGTTTTCATTTACTCTTCTCCTGCTAATAATTTAACTTTTTCCCAAGGTTTAAGGTTTGTCTCCTCAGCGAGGATGCTGCGCAATTCAAAAATTTCATCGCGTAAAACTGCCGCTTTTTCAAACTCGAGGTTCTTCGCTGCCTCTTTCATCTGGGTCTCCAACTGTGCTACCAGATTGCGTAATTCCCGATTTTCCATTTTTACCGCGCTGCGCACATGGTACTCCGCTTTTGTTTCTGCTGCGCTATGGACGGTAATTTGATCCGTTAAATCGCGCACCGCTTTGACAATACTCACTGGTTCAATCCCATGTTGTTGGTTATATGCAATTTGTTTCGCCCGTCGCCGATTCGTTTCATCGATGGCACGTTTCATCGAATCGGTAATCTTGTCAGCGTACATAATCACTTTGCCATTGACATGCCGCGCCGCCCGTCCGATAGTCTGTATCAATGCCGTATCGGAGCGCAAAAAACCCTCTTTATCCGCATCGAGGATGGCAACCAGAGAGACCTCCGGCAGGTCTAACCCTTCCCGAAGTAAATTAATCCCCACCACCACATCGAAAACCCCTAAGCGGAGATCACGTAATATCCCAACCCGTTCAAGGGTATCAATTTCGGAATGTAAATAATGAACCTTAATCCCGATGTCTTTCAAATAATCAGAGAGCTTTTCCGCCATGCGCTTGGTTAAAGTGGTAACCAGGGTACGCTGACCAACCGCGACACGGTGACGTATTTCTTTGATCAAATCATCCACTTGACCTGCTATCGGTCGTACCTCTACTTCTGGATCAACCAAACCCGTGGGACGGATAATCTGTTCCACCACTTGATCTGCGCGCTGCATCTCATACGGTCCAGGAGTGGCAGAGGTATAAATTGTGAATCCCATGCGCTGCTCAAACTCTTCAAAAGTCAGGGGGCGGTTATCCAATGCCGATGGTAAACGAAACCCATATTCGACCAGGGTGGATTTGCGTGAGCGATCACCATGATACATCCCCCGAATCTGAGGGATGGTCATGTGCGATTCATCAATAATCAGCAGATAATCGCTTGGGATATAATCCATCAAAGTCCATGGGGGAGAGCCAGGCGGGCGTTGATCGAGGTGGCGGGAGTAGTTTTCGATACCGGAGCAATATCCTACCTCACGCAGCATTTCAAGATCATATAATGTGCGCTGTTCGATCCGCTGTGCTTCGAGAAACTTTTCTTGTTTTTTGAAATAGGCAATGCGATCGGCAAGTTCTACTTCGATATCGGTAATGGCTTGTTTCAATTTATCGGTGGCAGTGATGAAATGTTTGGCAGGATAAATCGCAATGCTATCTAACGGTCTCCGCAATTCACCGGTTAGGGGATCAAATTCGACGATTCTCTCTACCTCATCGCCAAAGAAGGTGATTCGGTAACCCATTTTATCCTGATAAGCCGGAACGACTTCCAGGGTATCTCCACGCACTCGAAATGTACCCGGATGTAAATCAAAATCATTCCGCTCATAATGCCCCTCAATTAAATGGCGTAAAAGAGCATTACGGCGAAAGATTTTTCCGCTCTCCAGGTTGATAACTACTCTACCGTATTCTTCCGGACTACCAATTCCATAAATACAAGATACAGATGCCACAATAATCACATCGCGGCGGGACATCAAAGCAGTGGTGGCTGCCAATCTTAAGCGTTCAATTTCCTCATTGATATCCGCATCTTTCTCTATATAAAGGTCATGGCGCGGGACATACGCCTCTGGTTGATAATAATCATAATAAGAAACGAAATATTCAACCGCATTTTCAGGGAAGAATTGTTTGAATTCAGCATAAAGCTGGGCAGCGAGGGTCTTATTATGTGCCATCACCAAAGCTGGCATATTTAGACGTTGAATAACCGCTGCGATCGTGAACGTTTTACCCGTTCCCGTAGCACCCAGCAAAACCTGATTGCGAAATCCGCGCTGAATTCCCTCAACCAGTTTTTCAATTGCTTCTGGTTGATCTCCAGTTGGCTGAAAAGGTGCTTCTAATTTAAAATCCATATCAATACCCGTCCATCCCTAAATCTTAATAAATTTTATTATAACCCAGATGCAATGGGTATCTTCCGTCGAGATATTTATACGGAACTTTTGAAAAGAAAGTTCATGGTATCCCATCTTTACCTAATTAAATTTTGCCATGCATGGCGAAATAGCATTTGCTTTTTCTCCATAAATATCAGAATTTTATAAGAATTTTCCTCTTCCCTCTTGACGACCACGCAAAAATTCGATATGATTTGCGTGTAAGTTAGCACTCTCGGCAATTGAGTGCTAACTTATCAGCATGTAAACAAACAATACTATTTTATTCTCAAGGAGGTTTTGTATGGCAATTACCCTTAAACCCCTCGGCAACCGTGTGGTGGTTGAACCAATCGAGCAAGAAGAGGTCACCGCTGGCGGCATCGTGCTACCCGAAACAGCAAAAGAAAAGCCCCAAAAAGGAACCGTACTTTCCGTAGGGCCCGGTGAACGCGATGAAGAAGGGAAACGAATTCCAATGGATGTTCAAGCTGGTGATACCGTGTTATTCGCTAAGTATGCCGGCACTGAAATCAAGATCGATAACAAGAAACTGCTTATTTTGCGCGAAAGCGACCTATTAGCAATTGTCGAAAACAAATAACCCAAAGAAGGAGAACTGATCTATGGCAGCAAAACAACTTGTATTTTCCGAAGAAGCTCGCCGCAAGCTACAACGCGGTATGGATACTTTAGCATTAGCGGTCGTCACAACCCTCGGTCCAAAGGGCCGCAATGTGGCAGTAGACCGCAAATTTGGCTCCCCGACAATCACCCATGATGGTGTTACTGTCGCGAAAGAAATTGAACTAGAAGACCCCTTTGAGAATATGGGTGCTCAGCTTCTGAAAGAAGCTGCAACCAAAACCAACGATATTGCCGGTGATGGCACTACCACTTCAACTGTGTTAGCGCATTCCATCGTAACCGAAGGCATGAAGAACCTAGCCGCCGGAGCGAACCCAATGCTGCTCAAGCGCGGGATTGAAGCTGCAACCAAAGCCGTATCGGAAAAAATTCGCAGCCAGGCAATCGAAATCACCACGAAAGGTGAAATTGCAAACGTTGCCTCCATTTCTGCCCAAGATCGCGCTATCGGTGAACTGATCGCAGAAGTAATGGACAAAGTGGGTAAAGATGGCGTTATCACCGTTGAAGAATCCAAAGGTCTGGAATTTGAGACAGAATATGTCGAAGGTATGCAATTCGACCGTGGGTATATCTCCCCCTATTTCATCACCGATCCAGAGCACATGGAAGCAGTCATCAATGATGCATTCCTGCTCATCCATGACAAGAAAATCTCCGCTGCGCAAGACATCGTCCCGATTTTGGAAAAACTGGTGCAGATTGGGAAACGCGACTTAGTCATCATTGCCGAAGACGTCGATGGTGAAGCGCTGGCTACATTAGTCCTCAACAAACTACGCGGCATGTTGAATGTTGTTGCCGTGAAAGCCCCTGGATTTGGTGATCGCCGCAAAGCAATGCTGCAAGACATCGCAATTTTGACCGGTGCAACCGTTATCTCCGATGAGACAGGACGCAAGCTCGAGAGCGCCACAGTTGCCGATTTAGGCAAGGCGGAGAAGGTTGTGGTGACCAAAGACGATACGACCGTTGTCGGTGGTAAAGGTGATCCAGCCCAAATTAAAGGCCGCATCGAACAGATCCGCGTCGAAATGGAAAAAAGCACCAGCGATTACGATCGCGAAAAATTGAATGAACGTCTGGCGAAATTATCCGGTGGTGTGGCAATTATTCGTGTTGGTGCTGCCACCGAGACCGAACTGAAAGAGAAGAAACACCGGGTTGAAGACGCACTTTCCGCCACCCGCGCCGCAGTAGAAGAAGGCATTGTTCCTGGTGGTGGCGTTGCCTTGATCAATGCGATGAGCGCCTTAGATGGTTTGAAGATGGATTCCGAAGACGCTCAAATCGGTGTAAACATTGTGCGCAAAGCCCTTGAAGTACCATTACGCAAGATCGCCGAAAATGCAGGCAAAGATGGCTCGGTCATTTTGGAGAATGTCCGCCGTGTCCAGAAAGAAAAGAAGAGCCAGAATTATGGCTTCAACGTGCTCAGCGAAGAATATGTTGACATGGTGAAAGATGGTGTGATTGACCCAGCTAAAGTTACTCGTGGGGCATTGGAAAATGCTGCCTCCATCGCAGCCATGATCCTTACCACAGAAGCATTGGTCACCGAGGTGCCGGAGAAAGAAAAACCCGCACCCCCACCGATGCCGGAATACTAAACCGAAACAATTGAGTTACGCGCCGAAAACTGGGGCTGTTCAGCAAGGACAGCCCCAGTTATTCATTAATTCGTCTTTACCCTCGCCCCGCCTAGATAAGCCGCTTTGACGTGTTCATTTTCCCGCAAGTCATGCGCCACCCCATGGATAGCGATTTTCCCCGTCTCCAAAATATAACCGTAATTTGCGATATCGAGAGCCTTACGGGCGTTTTGCTCCACTAGCAAAATCGAGACCTTTTCTTCTTCGTGGATTTGTTTGATAACGCGAAAGATCTCTTGTACCAAAATTGGGGCTAAACCAAGTGACGGTTCATCGAGGAGCAAGATTTTTGGTTTGGAGATCAACCCTCTCCCAATTGCTAACATTTGTTGTTCGCCACCCGATAAGGTACCGGCTAATTGTTTGCGGCGCAATTTCAATATCGGGAAAAGGGTGAAAATCCATTCTTTGGTCTGGTTGATTTCTTGCTGCGTGAGCTGGTTTTTTACTCCCCACGTACCGATATTCAGGTTTTCCTCTACGGTTAAAGTAGCAAAGACTTTCCGCCCTTCGGGAATGTGCGCCATTCCCAAACTAGCAAGCTGGTGGGCGGGGAATTTGCTTAAATCTTCCCCTTTCAATTTGATACTCCCCCCTTTGATAGGGAGCAATCCAGAAATGGTTTTCAGCAAGGTTGTCTTCCCTGCACCATTGGCGCCTAGCACTGCGACAACGTCTCCTTCTTGAATCTCTAAAGAAACGCCTTTCAGAGCTTCTACCGCGCCATAAGCGACAATCAAGTTTTCGACGGAAAGTAATGCGGTTATGTCACTCCTCCTTTCCCAAATACGCTTCAATTACGCGTGGGTTATTATAGATTTCATGCGGCAATCCCTCCGCAATTTTGCTACCCATATCCATCACCGTAACCCAATCAGAAATGCCCATGACGACATTCATATCATGTTCAATTAAGAGCAGGGTAAAACCCTCGGTGACCAACTTCTTTAGCAATTCCATCAATTCTTCGCTTTCTTTATCATTCAATCCAGATGAAGGTTCATCGAGGATGAGTAACTTAGGATTGGTTGCTAATGCGCGCGCAATCTCCAGCAAGCGTTGTTTTCCATAGGGTAGATTCTTCGCCAATTCATTACGATACTCCCACAACCCAACTTCATGAAGGCGATATCCTGCGATTTCTAATATTTCACGTTCCTCGTGCATCTGTTTCGGGGTATGGAATATGGCTTGCCAGGGACCACTATGGGCATGGCAATGCGGTCCAGACATGACATTTTCAATGCAGGTGAGGGAAGGGAACAAACGGATATTCTGAAATGTGCGCGCAATCCCTTTCGAAATCACAATGTGCGGTTTTAAGTTGGTAATATCTTCACCGTTGAAAATGATCCTTCCGTTGGTAGGTCGATAAATACCCGTAATCACGTTGAACAAGGTCGTCTTCCCCGCCCCATTTGGGCCTATCAGAGAAGTGATTCGTCCACTTTTAACTTCCAGGTCAAATTGGTTTACAGCAATTAAACCGCCAAATTGCATGGTTAGATTTTCAGTTTTCAAGACCGTCCCGTTCTCGGATTGTTCAGTCGTTTTCGGTGTGGTTGCGGTTGTTTCCTCGGATTTCGCTTTGGCACCGGGGACGGTTTTCGGATTGCCAAGGATTTCGGTGAGAAACTGATCTTCGTTCGAGGGCAGATTGCCAATTCCCAGACCGCGCAAGCCGATTTTTTCTCTTTTTCTGGGTAAGATCCCTCCCGGACGAAAGATCATCATCACCATCAATGCTGCGCCAAAGAATAAAAGACGGTAACTGGCAAACTGGCGGAATATTTCTGGGAAGACGACGATGATGGCAGCGCCGAGCAGGTTACCCGGAATAGATCCAAGCCCACCAAGCAAGACAATCACGAACAGCAAGGCCGAATCCATGAAAGTGAAATTATCCGGTGAGATGATCATCATCTTCGAAGCATAGATATTACCAGCGATGCCAGCCAGTCCAGCGCCAAACACAAAAGCGATTAGTTTGTAATAACGAACATCAATACCATTTGCTTCTGCTGCGATCTCGTCTTCCCGAATAAAGTTCCAAGCTCTGCCGACCCGTGACTTTTGCAAATTCACCAACCCTAGAATGACCAATCCCACAATGACCCAGATGTAATAATAAAAATATATCGGTTGCCGAATGGTGAAAATGCCCAAGTCCGGATTACCGATACCAGTGATGCCATTCGCCCCATTGGTTAAATTAAAAGGATTGTTCAAGGCGGTGATGCGGACAATTTCCCCAATCCCGATGGTAACGATACAAAGATAATCCCCGCGCAGGTGAATAATGGGAGAGGTCACCAAATAAGCAAATCCCCCGGCTATAATCGCGCTAATTGGTAACAATAACACAATGGGAATATGCAACTGCACGAAAAGAATGCCAGTGGTATAGGCACCAATAGCATAAAATGCAGCGTGACCAAGATCGAACAAACCGACCTCACCGAGCACAATGTTTAAACTCAATCCTAATAGCACGTAGATGCCAACAAAAAATCCCACATCAATCCAATAGTTATTCACAAATGGTATGAATGGGTAAATGATCAATATCAGGATAATTATTCCAATCAGGATCAGATTGTTTCTCGAAGAAGGTTTGCGATCCGGTTGATTATTGACGATACGTTGGGTGACTTTTTTCGTTATATCGCTCATAATTTAAACCTTCTCTGCCACTTTTTCACCAATCAATCCGGTGGGCCTGATGATCAAGATGAGAATCAGGATAAGGAAAACAAAGACATTTTTCCACGCCCCCGAGACGAAACCTTCAAAGAGCGCTTCCATCATCCCCAGTAAAATACCACCGATCATTGCGCCGGGGATATTGCCGATTCCGCCGAGAATGGTTGCAGTAAATGCTTTCAGACCATAACCCCAGCCCATGCTGAAGATAATGCGGCTGTAATTTAAACCAGCGAATACGCCCGCCATTGCACCTAATGCCGGACCTACCGAAAAGACGAAGAAAATAATTTTCCGAAAATCAATACCCATCAATGTCGCGGTTTCACGGTCTAGTGCAGTTGCACGTACGGCCGCGCCAAATAGGGTCTTCTCGACGATCCAATAGATGAGCGCCATCAAACTTATCGAAACAACGATCGTGACAAGTTTAATATACGTAATCTGGATATCACCAAAAATTGTGAAGGTGTTGATAGGAATGCTGGTTTGAGGATAAGCCTGAAAACGGGGACCCCAAACTGCCATAATGCCATTGGAGATAAAAATGGATGCCCCCAATGCTGATACAACCAGCGGCAGGCGGCCAGCCTTGTAAACCGGGCGGTATGCCACTCTCTCCACCAATAGACCCCCAATCCCAAGCCCGATCATCGCTCCAATGATCGCTACAGCAATTCCTCCCCAAATCCCAAATACTCTGGTAACCCAGCCTGATCCAATGATCAAAATCGTGTATCCCAAATAACTTCCTAAGGTAAAAAAGTCTCCATGGGCGAAGTTGATAAGCTTCATCACACCATAAACCATAGAGTATCCCATGGCAACCAAAGCATAAAAGGAACCAATCGTCAGGCCATTAATTAACTGCTCTAAGAGCATGTGCATTATGAGCCTCCTTAAAGATACTTACCAGATAACAGTGGCTGGAAAAAAATTCCTTCTCAATAGGATGAGCCAGGTCTCACCCCTGTTGTTGCATTTATGAGAAACCTGGCTCAATTCTCTATTTACCCTATTTAATAATATCGGTCAGTTTTATTTCGGATAGAAGAGCTCTAATTGACCTTGGTCGTTATACACATACGCATAGTAAGGGATATTCTTCCGATCGCCACGATCAGTAAACATTAATGGGCCAGTGATGCCCTTTGCATCGGTCATGGTGCGCATGGCATTGGCGACCTGATCGGGGTCAGTGCTTCCCGCTTTGGTAATAGCAGCAGCTAAGGCGTTCAATGCATCTGCAGCATAGACTGCCCAAATAGAGCCGGGTAGTTCGTTATATTTTGCTTTATAGGCATCCATGAATTCAATGGATTCAGGATAATTCAAGAACTTCGGCATCGGCTCATTGAGCATGTAAGAACCTTTGATGGCATCTAAACCGGCAATTTTCTCAAATTCGGGAGTCGGAACAGAGTTATTGCCCACGAAAATGCTGGTTACTCCCGCCTGGCGAGCCTGCTTGATAAGGAGAGCAGCTTCGGCATAATAGCCGGTATAGAACCAAACATCGGGATTGATCTCCTTAATTTGGCTGACTACCGCGGAGTAATCGCTCTCATGTGGTGTGATGGCATCATAATAAACCAATTCGGTTTGTTTTGCATCAATGTAAGGTTGGAGGTATTTCTTTGCATCTTCTGCTACACCTTTGCCGTAATCCTGGTTGTCATGCATAATAGCAATCCGTTTCGCTTTCAGCACCTCAACGGCAAATTTTGCAAAGAATTCGCTTTGGGTGTCATCCCGCCCAGCAGTGCGGAAGAAATACGGTCGTTGTTTTTCCATGGTCAGGCGGACAGCGGTGCAGCCATAGCCTACCGAGACAACCTTGTTTGCATCGTAAAGGTCGGCAGCCGGTGCAGTCACCGATGAGCCATAGGAGGCGATGACCTCTTTTAGCCCTTGGGAAATGAGCTTTTGGGCGGCTAATGCGCTATCTTTAGGATTGGAGGCATCATCTGCAACGACGATCTCAACCTGTTTTCCAAGGATACCACCCTTCTTATTGATGAGGTCCCTGGCGATTTCGACGGATTGTTTTGCCCATTGCCCTTCGGATGCAAAGTCACCGGTGAGGGGAGCTTGCAGACCGATTTGAATGGTTTGTGGTGCGCCGCCACCCTTGCTGCACGATGTCAGTATCATAGAAAGGGATACGACAAGGATGATAAAGTAGAAGGTAATTTTCTTCATGATTCTCTCCTTATTTTCTAGTTGCTCATAGTGGAATAGAAATTAAAGCATAAATCTTACTAACGCAGGATGAATCCATTTCGCAATGGATCCTTTGGATCAAGCAGCCATTCGCATTGTCCAACAATGTTAGCACTCCCGCTTACCTCAGGGATGACCGCTTCATAGACCGCATAGGGTATTGTGGATACAACCTTGCCGGTAAAACAGGTGCCAATAATGCTTTCAATGGTGATTGGTTGGTTGATAGAAAGCTCACCTTTAAAATAATGCAGGGCGACTCGTGCACTGACACCAGTGCCAGTGGGTGAACGATCGACTTCCCCATCAGCAAATATGCAAACATTACGGCTATGATGACCAGGCTGCAGGGCTTTGCCAACAAAGATAGTGCCATATAGAAAACTTAGATCTTCCTGGAATGGATGGGTAATGGACTTTGACGCCATGATTGCTTTCTTGATGCGCATGCCCATATCGATTAATTGGTGAAAATCTTTTTCTTCTAACCCCACCCCCACTTCCTCAGCATCGACAAAAGCATAAAAAGCACCGCCAAACGCGAGATCGTACTTGATGCTGCCCAACCCAGGCACCTCAACATTCTGGTTAGTTCGGTAAACAAACGATGGGACATTTAAAAAGGAGACTTTTTCGACACGGTTACCAACCCGATGGGCGGTTGCAGTAACCAAACCAGCGGGAGTGTCTATTTTGATCTGTGGATCATCGCCCGATTTCGCAAGCATCCCGGTTTCCAAGAGAACGGTTGTCAACGCTATCACACCATGTCCGCACATGGTACTATAGCCTTCGTTGTGCAGGAAGATAACGCCAATATCACTCTCGGGTGTGGTGGGTTCTGTAATGATTGCCCCATACATATCCGCGTGACCGCGTGGTTCCCACATCAAGGCAGTACGTAAGGAATCAAGATTTTCCTTGAGGTAGCGCCTTTTTTCTAATATTGTTTTACCGGGTATGGGAGGCAACCCTTCGACAATCACTCTTAAAGGCTCGCCAGCGGCATGTGCATCAATTGTCTTAATGCTGATCCAGTCTTGCGGTGGAGCCCATTGGATTCTCATAAACTGATCTCCTTGTCAGCCTGATTGTTCGGCTTTGTTGGGTTGGTTTTTGGCATGAAACGATCATTCAACCTTTGCAATCTATCGCCTTGTAATAATGAGCTTTCAAAACAAAAAATGTTAATTTATTGGTTGGATTTTATTATCTTCTCCCCTATATTATCTTTCACTCCTTTCTCCATATTAGCTTTGCCAAGAATGGATTTTTTCGGAATAGTTTTTTCACGTTTGATTTAAACCATAAAATTTACCCTATTTTTCGAGATCACCTCCTGATAAAAATATTCCCACATCTTTATTATACACGATTGATTCCGAATGTCAACGCAGACCATTGTGAATTTTATCTCAATTCCTTTTGACAAGTGTAACCCTTTATGATAGAATAAACGTACCATTAATACGATTGAAATGATAGGCAATAAGGTACAAGGGATGGTATAGAATACCCATCACACGACCGGATTATAATTCAAACAGATTTCAAATAAGAAAGAGTGTGAAACGCAGTTACTCCTTTTGTCTACGCAAAATGACCGAATTAACCACCCGGTCGGGTTTAACCGTCCGGGTATTTTATTAAAAAATTGAGAAATGAAAAGAAGATGAGTGAGAATAAATTAAGAATAATCCCATTAGGTGGTCTAGGGGAAGTGGGAAAAAACATGATGGTTTATGAATACGATGATGAAATCATCGTCGTAGATGCAGGTTTGATGTTCCCAGAAAATGATATGCTGGGGATCGATTACATCATACCGGATTTCCAGTATTTGGTGGAACATCAACAAAATGTGCGCGCCATCATCTTTACCCATGGACACGAGGATCACATCGGCGCAGCCCAACATTTGTTGGAGCAGGTAAAAGCGCCTATTTATGCAACCCCATTGACGCGGGGTTTACTTGAAGTGAAATTAGCGCGCAATGGAATGATCTCTAACCTGGACATTCATACTGTCCAAGCAGGAGAAGCGATTCAAATTGGGGCATTTCAGGTGGAATTTTTCCACGTCTGCCATTCCATCCCCGATGGAGTGGGTCTTGGCATAACCACACCTGTAGGATTGGTAATCCATACCGGTGACTACAAATTCGATCACACACCAGTGGATAATTGGCCCACCGATTATGCCAAATTAGCCGAATTCTCTGGGCGCGGGGTTTTGGCTTTATTAGCAGATTCAACCAATTCAGTGCGCCCAGGTTGGACACCATCCGAACGGGTAATTGATCCAGCTTTCGATGCTGTCTTTCGCGAAGCAAAAGGGCGCATTATTGTCGCCAGCTTTGCCTCTTTGATCTCGCGGATGCAGCAAGTTGCCAATGCCGCTACGCGCTATCAACGGAAAATGGCATTTGCTGGTTTAAGTATGGTGGAAAACGCCCGCATTGCGCGGAAATTAGGCTATCTGGACATACCAGACGAGTTGGTTATTCCACTTGAACAGGCGTTACGAATGAAACCAGAGGAAGTGGTGTTGATGTGCACTGGTACACAAGGCGAGCCAACCTCGATTATGGGACGTCTCTCCACCGGTACGAACCGCCAATTTGATTTGCTCCCCGGCGATACAGTCATCCTCTCCTCTCATCCCATCCCAGGCAATGAGGAGAGTGTAAACCGAACGATTAACCGCTTGTTCCGCCGCGGTGCCAATGTTATCTACGAGGCAGTTGCCCCGGTCCATGTCTCTGGTCATGCTAGTCAAGAAGAGATGAAATTGTTGCTGCACATCATCAAACCCCAATATTTCATCCCCATCCATGGAGAATTGCGCCATTTACACCAACATGCTGCCCTGGCAAAAGAGGTTGGAATAGCCGAGGAGCGCATTGCTGTGGTTGAAAATGGAACTGTGATTGAATTTCAAAATGGTGAAATGCGAGTGACAGACAGGGTTCCGGGTGGTTATGTTTTCGTGGATGGAGGGTCTGTTGGTGATGTCAGTGCCAGTGTTATGCGTGAGCGAGAAATATTAGCGCGCGATGGTTTTGTGCTGGTGAATTTAATCCTTGATCGTCAATCCTGTAAACTAAAAGGTGAACCAGAAGTCATCACCCGCGGATTTGTCAATGCCCCAGAAGCAGAAGAATTATTAGCGGAAACGCGCCAAATGGTGCGCAAAACCGTAGACTGCACCAGCAACGGCCGTCTGCAAAGCGATTTGGAACAAGCTGTCCGTTCGTTCTTATATAGTAAGACGAAACGCCGCCCAATGGTGTTTATCACCATCAGTAACGCCTGATAGAAATCACAGCTTGCTGAAGAATCCTGGTTCAATTGTTAAAAAAGAAATCAAGTTTCCCAATTCCAGCGTTCTTCTTTCCAACCCGCTTCACCTCGTAAAGGCACAAAGGCAACCGGCACAAGTACCTCTTGTTCGAAGCGAGTCCCTTGGCGCGTCCAACGTTCGAGATTTTGCCCCCATTGACCCCCCACTGGGATAACTAAACGCCCACCTTGATCCAATTGATCCAGGAGCGGTTTAGGCACTTCTGGCGCTGCAGCGGTTACTAAAATTGCCTGAAAGGGAGCAAATTCTTTCAACCCCAGCGATCCATCTCCAACATGTACCTGGACATTGGTGATGTTTAAGGTTTGTAACACAACCTCTGCTTGAGCAGCCAATTCAGCATGGCGTTCAATCGTGTGTACTTCTTTGGCAAGCAATCCAAGAATGGCCGCTTGATAACCAGAACCGGTGCCGACTTCCAATACCTTTTCATCCCCTTTCAATAACAGTAATTGGGTCATCAATGCTACGATATAAGGTTGAGATATGGTTTGACCGCTACCGATTGGCAAAGGAGCATCCACATAAGCAAGATGACGATGTTCACGAGGAACAAACAAATGGCGCGGGATGATGCGCATTGCATTCAGTACCCGTTCGTCAACAATATTACGACGGCGTAACTGCTCTTCTACCATACGCAGGCGCTCAATTCGATATTGGTTCTCTTGTTTTTCCTCTTCCGTGTTCATCGGTTTTGAAGTTCATCACTGAGTTTTTTCCAAAAAGGATCCCGCTGTCCAGGGAAAAATGGTGTGTACAGGGTTAAACGATCAAGAATGCCCCCATAATGCTGTTGAAGAGCATGGGATAAATGATCCTTATCAGTTACTATTGCAAAGGTTTCCAGCATCGTATCAGTGATCAAAGCCGGCATCTCACCCCAACGCCCGCGGGCTGCCAATAATGAAAGCTGCTCTGCAACCTCTTCCCAACCGTGTTGCGCCATAACCGCTCGATAGGATGGCGTAGATGCGTAAAAGGCAATTTGGGCGCGGGTAAAATCCGCCTCTTCTCGATTGGTAACCGTAAACACAGTGGCAGAAATTTGTAAGTCTGAGCGCGATCTCCCCGTACGCACACAGCCTTCCTCTATTGCTGGGAGAAGCACGTTTTTTAAATAGGATATCGAATGAAAAGGATGCACCAGAAAACCATCGGCAATTTCACCAGCTAAGCGCGCCAGCCCCTGATTCACTCCGGCGATGAAAATGGGTATCTTTGGGTGAGATATTGCGCCTGGATTAAAAAAGGGACTCATCAAATTCAGCTTATAATATTCTCCCCTGAAATTCAATGGCTGGTTTTCTTGCCAGCAAGCCCAAAAAGCATGGACTGCCTGAATTTGTTCACGTAGTTTGCCAGTCACCGAATCTGGCCAAGGCATACCAAAGCGCCTTTCGATGTGTGCCTTTACCTGCGTCCCAATGCCCAAAATAAAACGCCCTTGTGAGTATTGCGACAGATCCCAAGCAGTATAAGCCAGGGTAGCCGGACTGCGTGCGAATGATACTGCAATGGCAGTGCCGAATTGAATTCGTTGCGTGTGCTCGGCAATCAACACAGCCGGTAGAAATGGGTCGTGGCTGGTTTCACTGCTCCAAAGAGCGCAGAAGCCGATCTTTTCTGCTTCGCGGGCAATGTCTATTACTTGCGAAAGGGGAACTGGGGGAAGAGCTGCATCAAAATACATCATTCTACTCGCTGATTAAATAAGCCATAATCCATTGGGTAGTACCAATGAGCGCCTCGAGGTGAGTACGCTCATAATTATGAGAGGCGTCCACACCGGGTCCAATCAATGCGACGGCAACGTCCCCTCCAGCACGCCAATACGCCTCTCCATCTGAACCGTAATGAGGGTAAATATCCACCTTGAACGGAATTTGATAGTGGTCGGCTATACGCCGTAATTTTTGACTTAATCCATGATGATATGGACCGCCTGAATCCTTGACACATAGGGAGGCATGAAATTCATCTGACGTCTGTCCTTCCCCCACTGCTGCCATATCCACGCTGATCAATTCTGTCAGGTTTGCTGGAAATCCACTCGCTGCGCCGTGCCCTACTTCTTCATAGTTACTGATCAGTATCGTTGTATCCTGAAAAGTTTGTAATCCTGCGTCATGCAATGATTTTACGGCGGAGACAATGCAAGCCACACAAGCTTTATCATCCAGATGGCGAGAGCGGATAAACCCGTTATTTACCTCCACGCGTGGATCGAATGCGACGAAATCTCCTACTTCGATGCCCGACTGACGGGTTTGGTCTGCGTTTTCGGTGCGAATATCCAATCGCACTTCAATGTTATCATCCTCGCGCTTGAGATCATTTACCTCACTGCCGTACACATGGGCGGAAGCTTTCGTGAGCAAAATACTGCCCCGAACGGGGGTGCCATTCGATGCAAATATGGTGCAACCTTCCCCCTCCACGGTATTCCAAGCAAAACCGCCGATTTTGGATAATTTAAGCCGCCCATTCGATTTAATTTCTTTTACCATCGCCCCTAAGGTATCCACGTGAGCGGTTAATCCGCGTGGAGCAGAGCTTTGCTTGCCCGAAATATTGGCAATCAGCGCACCTTTATGATTGTGGGTACAAGTTACATTTAGATTGGAAAGGAGCGCTTTTTCTACAAATTGAAGTGCGGATTCGGTATAGCCGGTCGGGCTGGGAATGTTGAGCAATTGGGTGAGAAAAGCGAGTAAATAATCCGAATCGATGGAAGGTAATGGTGTCATAATTTATCCTGTTCTTAGATTGGGATGAAGTTCCAACCCTTCAAATGTTGCTATCTTCAGCCGCCAGTCATCAGGGATGGGAATGGTTTGTTGACTGCGATAATCATAGGCTACTAAAACGCTGCTGCCATTCGCCATCTCTCGACCGGTGGCGCTATCTTGCAAGCTGTATTCCATATCCAAACTCTTGTTACCCAAGCGGGATACACGCACACCAACCTTTATCTCGGTCCCATACTGAATAGGAACTCGGTAAGTTACCCGCGCTTCCGCTAAAATAATCCCCACATCCAGAAATGAATTGCTCTTCCATAATCCCAGATTCTTGATGTACTGAATACGGGCTTGCTCCATATACGTTAGATATTTGGCATTATTGACATGTCCCTGTGGGTCAAGATCACCATAACGGATTTCAATGGGGTGGAAAAATTGGTAGGAACTCATATAAAAATTATACACTGCTTCTAATTAATCTGGCGCTCGCGATTGGAGTATAATGGGGCGCATGGAAAATAACGGACTAGATGAAACGATACCCGGTAAAGCATTATCTCACCCTTCCTCTGACGATAATCTTGCCAGCACACAACCCCATACACCCTCTTCCCAGCCTGATCTTGGTGAAACGCAGCTCAGTGCTACCCATTTCTCAAGTGTTCAGAAATCGGAAGAAGAAAGTCAAACATTCGATGAGAGTAGCTTATCAGCTACGATACCTGTAAATATCGAAAAGAAACCCACCGAATCTCTGGAAGAAACACAAGCAGTTACAAGTAGCTCCATGAACGATATTCCACCCAGCCAACAACCGATTCCGAAGAAATCCAAATCGGGTTCTCCGATCCGCCTTGTGCTCATCTTTGGGATTTTAGGATTAATCGCGATTGCATTCCTGAGCGGTATTGGTGGCTATGCTTCAGGGATGTTAGCTCGTAAACACGCTGAAGCCACTCAAGTTGGTTTGAAGGCGAAAGAGCAGTTTGATTTAGCGATGCAAGATATGGCAGATAAAAATTATCTGCGGGCAAAACAACGCTTGGAATATGTCATCCAATTAGACCCAAATTATCCCGGCGTAACGGAGAAGATGGCTGAAATCCTTTTACAAACCAGCATCACCGAAACACCAACCCTTGTCCCTTCTCCAACTGTATCCCCTACTCCGGATATGCGCGGTGCACAAGAACGATTACAGCAAGCCCAGCAACAAATCTACAACAGTGACTGGTCCGGCGCGATCGATACGTTGTTGTTATTACGCAAGGCGGAACCAAACTTTCAACCCGCGGTAGTGGACGATTTGCTATATTTAGCTTATAAAAATCGTGGGCGGGATAAGATTTTGAAAGAATCCGATCTGGAAGGGGGCATCTATGATCTCACCTTGGCGGAGAAAATCGGACCCCTCGATTCGGAATCAAAGGGCTTACAAACCTGGTCAAGGTTATATATCACCGGAGCCAGTTTTTGGGATGTAGATTGGGGGCAGGTGGTTTATTATTTCGCTCAGGTAGCCCCAGCGGTACCAAACCTACGCGATAGCAGCGGATGGACAGCCAGTGACCGATATCGCATCGCACTGGGTAAATATGCTGAACAACTACTAGCCCGCAAGGATTGGTGTGCTGCCATGCAAAATTATCAATTAGCGCTCAGTTATGGCGCAAATGATGAATTGCAAGCGGGTTATAACCGAGCCTATGATAAATGTGTTGGACCCCAAATAACCCCTAGCGAGGCTCCACCAGGCGAAACACC
>DAOTVW010000167.1:0-1758 GCA_034436035.1 Anaerolineales bacterium | reverse complement strand
CTCCAGCGAAGAAAGTTAGTATCGGTTATGATACAACTTATGATGCCGGTTTCGTTAGCGCTCTTTATTCGAATGTAGCTTGGAAAAACCTAATTCTTCAAGGAGGCGGTGGTAACGTCGGCATCGGGACGACGGCACCGGGGGCGAAGTTGGATGTAAATGGGTTACTAGCAAGAACTACAGGTATTGGTAGATTTTATCACGATGTTGCTTCTTATTTTTATGCAGGCGACTGGTCAGATGCTGGCGCTTTTGTTATTCACACTCCCATCCCCAGGGCCTCAAACACAATGTTTAGGATTAGAGTTTATGGTTATTCCTATGGAGAAAGTAAAAATATAGATTTTTCGATAGTAGGATATGCTTATTTAGGAAGCAATGGCAATATTGATGGACAGCCAGGTGCAATTTATCAGTACGGATTAGAAGACGTAGGTCAAGAGAATGCCCCTAAATATATTGGGATAGATGCAAATGGTAATGTTGCTATCATTATAGATCCATCAACTATTTATTTCTACCGGCTTTCAGTTGATGCTTATATTTTTTCTTCTACTGATTATTCTGCTGGTTGGAGTATTGAACTTTCCTCTACTCCTGATTCTGGTTGGAAGGACAAAAAAGGTCCACTGACGAGTGAATTAAAAAGAACTATTTTTATTACTTCCGGGGACACTGGCGGCAACGTCGGCATCGGGACGACGACACCAGCGGGGAAATTACAAGTTTCTGGAGGTAATGCAATATTCGACGGCAACGTCGGCATCGGAACAGCTAATCCTGGAGCAAAATTAAGTGTATACGGAGGAGTGGGAATTGGTTCAAGTTATGCAACAACAAGTGTATCAGATGGGAATTTAGTACTTAGTGGTAAAATTGGCATCGGGACGACGGCACCTAATAGAGCTAAATTAGAAGTTGCCGGTATGGTTAGTAATACAAATGCAATACTAGGTTCTGGAAATCAAGGAATAGGAATTATAAATAATTGGCCAGGTATTGGCTTCAATATGTATTGGAGCGGAGGCCCTAAATCTATATCAACTGGCTATACAGGTTCTATTTGGGTGAGCCCAACTGATGGGCATTTTGAAATGAGACTTGGTCAGACCAATGCAGCTGGTGCAGATACTGCTGTTACAGAAAATACTGTTCTTACAGTTCTTAATAACGGCAACGTCGGCATCGGGACGACGGTACCAGCTGGAAAATTGCATGTTGTAGGAAGCAATGTAATATTCGACGGCAACGTCGGCATCGGGACGACGAATCCTGCTTATAAATTAGATGTTTCAGGTAATTTGCGAGTTACTGGACAAACTGTCTTTAATGGAGTGGCTTATACTTGGCCTACTTCTGCAGGTTCTGCTGGACAGGTTTTAACAACAAATGGAAGTGGAAATTTGAGTTGGACTTCAGCAGCAGGAGGAGTTTCGGGTTCTGGAACTCAAAATTATCTTGCTAAATGGACGGGTTCAGCAAGTTTGGGAAATTCAATTGTTACTGATAATGGAACCTTGGTTACAATTTCAGGTCAATTACAAACTACAGGAACGACTACTTTAGCGACTTCAAGTGGCAACGTCGGTGTTGGAACGACGAATCCTGCTTACAAGTTAACGGTTAATGGCGACCTCTATGTTTCTGCAACTTCTACTTTGGGCTCTGCAACCTCGACTCCTGTAATTTTTGGTGGATACGTTCAATCGAACATTATTCCTTTTTCAGATAATCAATACACTTTAGGCGCTTCTGGAT
>DAOTVW010000166.1:0-8315 GCA_034436035.1 Anaerolineales bacterium | reverse complement strand
GCTGATTTATTGAAAAGCGGACAGGGTAAACGAGGAAAGCGGTTTGGCGTGCTCCTGCTTGCTCTGGGAGCGCTGGTTCTCCTTACCGGCTGCTCCGACTTTGTGGACCGCGACCAGACGGCCCTCGCGCCTGAACGAGCGGTCATCCTGGAGCCCGGCCACGCCGTCGGCCAGACCTTCGTGGCCCGGCACGGGGGATTGAATGGGGTGGAATTCTGGCTGGAAGTGCCGCCGGGGAGCGCGGGCGTCCTCCGCCTCCACCTCCGGCCCGAACCCCAATCATCCACCGATCTGGCCGTTGCGGAGTTGCCGCTGGAGGCTGTGGCGTCTCCGGGTTTCTATCGTTTCTCTTTCCCCTCAGAAAACCGCTCGCACAGCGCGTACCGCTATGCCTTTCTGGAATTGGACGGCGCGGGCATGGTGCGGGTGGGGGCCGCACCGGGCGATGCCTACATGGACGGCGCCGCCTACCGGGACCACGAACCGCTGGATGCCCAGTTGGCCTTCCGGCTGACCTACAATCCGCCGGGGATCCTTACAGATTTGTTGCTAATGTGTGCAGGATGGGCTGGATATGGCATGCTGGGATCAATGACCCTGTTTCTGGCTGGCTATTGGATCGTTCGGGGATGGGCACTGCGGACAAGGGTTGATTTCACCGCCGTTTTAATTGCCAGTATCACTGGCATTTTATCTCTCTGGATGGTGTCTCTGGTATGGGCCGCTGTTTTCAAGTTACGCCTGAACACATGGAACGTGCGGTTGCTTCTGGGGATCGCTTCTCTTACAGGGCTTACACTGTTCATCAAGGACGGACGCCTCTGGAACCGGCGATATTGGCTTGGTGAGGACCCACTTGCGACATTATCCCTGTGGTTTGTCATTATTTGTTCCGTCGGTTTGCGGCTGTGGATTGGTCGCGGATTAGTGATGTTACCCGGGTGCGATGCATATCACCACACTTTGATCGCTCAATTGTTCGCTGAACAGGGAGGCATTCCTGAGAATTACGAGCCCTACGCGCCCCTTCAGAGTTTTTCTTATCACTTCGGATTTCACAGCATCGTTGCCCTTGTTCGTTGGGTTTGCGAAAGCGAATTGCTTAGTACAACAAAGGTAGTGGCGCTTGTCCTGAATGGGAGTATTGCTGCGACCGCGGGATTGTTCACTGAACAAATTGCGGGACGCCGGCGAACAGGGGTTGTCGCGGCCGCTCTGGTCGGTTTGATTATGGTGTCTCCTTTCTGCCTGTTACGTTGGTCTCGGTTCACTCAGACCACAGGGTTATTTTTCTTGCCCATGGCGCTTCTGGCTTTGCTTTGGAAGAAAAGAGAGGCTGGCTTGTTCTTCCCTTCTTTGCTGGTTGCGGCGGTGTTTCTCACTCATATCAGGGTTGCTCTGATGCTGGGAGTCTTTGCAGCGATTGCAGGCGGAATAGCGTTTTTACAAAGACGAAAGGAGCACCTCAAGCAAATTGCTACGGTAGGAGTAATCGGCGTAATTTTTGTGTCTCCCTGGGCCTTGCGGGTTTTATGGGTGCAGTACGATCCCTATGGGTTGCGAATCACTTATCCGATCCTTGCAGGATACAATGATATCCGGCGGATGGAGGAACCGGTACTCCAGTTCATAACCAACTGGCCGATTTTACTCTCTATTCTCGCGTTAACCGTGGTGGCGATTTTTAGTAGTAAGAAGATGGAAGTGTTGGGGCTCGTGCTGTGGTGTATAACTATGGCTGGTGGCGCTTTGTTGTCTTCAACGATTGGTTTCTCCCTTTGGGACCTGAAGACAACCTTGCTTTCCTTGGCTATTCCTTTCGCTGGGCTTGCTGGGTTGGGAGTGCAAGGGTTAAAAGAAGTTCTTCAGAATCAAAGGTGGATTGTTATTCGGTGGCTGGTCATTGTGTTTGTACTCATTGGGGCAATAAGCGCCGTAATAAGGTTTCCCGGGCTTATCTATACAGGATACGTTTACCTTAGGCCGGGCGACCTGATTGTTATGGATTGGATCAAGAATAACACACCTCCAGATGCGCTCTTCTTAGTAAATGCCTTGCAGTTTGATTGGCAACCCGGTTGGCTTGTTGGAAGTGACGCTGGGTATTGGGTCCCGCTTTTGGCTAACCGGAGTTCTGTGGTACCACCGATGATTTACCCGATGGAATGGGCGTTCCCCCTCTTGTCTCAGCGGATGGAAGTCGGCCGGCTCGCTATTACTGGTCAGGAAGGTGCGACTTTGGATCTGTGCAAGATGATGGCCGATTACGGGGTAACACATATTTTCACAATTAGTCAAAATTTGACGCTGGTGCCGAACACGTTACTTATTAGATGTGCAAGGGTACAATATAAGCAGGATCGGGTATGGGTACTTGAGATAAAACCATAAGTGAAGCAGAAATGGGAGTGCATCGTTTCTCCTGGATGAGGGCAGCAGCTCATCGGATGTGGTCTTTCTTCCTCTGGATAAGGGAGGTCGGGCAGAGACTCAAAAGCATCCTGGGGAATTGCCCGATTTAGAGATGCATATCCTACACCTGCACGCCGATGATATCTTTTATGCAGGATGGGGAGTGGGTTAGGACCGTAATGGCAGTGAAAGAAAGCAGAGTGCGAGTAGTACAGAAAAGGGCGGGCGATTCTGTCTCTAATGGGATAGAGGTATCTCAACAATGAGGGTAGCTCTCGTCGGGCCGGTGTACCCGTATCGGGGTGGAATTGCACATTACACAACAATGCTATATCGCGCCTTGCGAGAGCAAGGCCATAATGTGCTGATGGTCTCTTTCAAGCGGCAATACCCGCGCTGGCTTTATCCTGGTCGGAGCGATAAGGATCCAAGCAAGAGCCCGCTTATCATCGAGGACGCAAAGTACTGGATTGATTCCGTCAATCCCGTAACTTGGTTGGCTACTCTTTGGCGTATGCGGTGTTATAAGCCTGATGTGTTAATTGTACAATGGTGGTCGACTTTTTGGGCGCCATTTTTTATCACCTTTTTGCGTTTTTATCGCTGTGTATTGCCCCTGTCCCCTGTAGCAGTCTTTTGCCATAATGTTGTACCCCATGAAAGTCGCTGGTGGGATCGTCTATTTACCAGAATGGCGCTTTCCTTGCCTACCCATTATTTTGTTCATTCAACTCAAGATAAATTACGCTTGGTTGAACTGGTAGCGCGCTCAAGGCATACCGTGGCTGTGGTAGAGTTTCCACCATATAAGGATGTTATTACAAATAAACTTACAAAAGCCGAAGCCCGATCTTTGCTGGGACTAGATGCAGAGTGTCCTGTTTTGCTCTTTTTTGGATTAGTGCGCCCTTATAAAGGTTTAATGTATTTAATACAAGCCGTAAAGCTTCTACCGTCTCGTGACGCAGTCCATTTACTCATTGTGGGAGAATTTTGGGAAGATAAGCATAAGTACCTTCGTGAGGTAGAAAAATTGGGGCTCTCTTCGCAAGTCACTTTGATAGATAGATATATTCCGAATGAGGAGATTGGCCTATACTTTAGTGCTGCAAATGTGTTAATATTACCTTATTTGCAGACCAGCCACAGTGCAGTTCTGCAAATTGCCTTTGAGATGGGGCTACCAGTCATTGCTTCTGATGTGGGCGGCCTTCGCGAAAGCATCGAAGACGGTGTAAATGGTTTATTAGTGAAACCAGGAGATAGTGTTGCTCTTGCTCAAGCCATTCAAAAGTATCTGTACGAGGGGCTTGAGGACCAGTTTCGTTTACATATTATATTAGATAAACAGAGAGCCAATGGGTGGGCCAACATTGTTTCTTTATTAGAAAATATTGTTAGTATGTCGCAATCGGACATGGGTGAGATGTAGGCAATGGGGAAACCGGAAGAGCGATATAACGTTCTTAAATCTATCTACTTTCTCAACAGGCGCATGAGCTGGGCGCATGCAGTCCAGGGAATTGATATATCACGATGTTTCGAATATACTGAGGCATATTTACAATTGAGCTCCATTGGCCGGGGTCAGCATATACTAGATATTGGGAGTTATCGCTCACCATTTCCTGCCTTCCTTATACAGCAGGGTTACCGAGTTTCTATGGTCGATATAGACAGCAGCGTATCTATGCAAAAAGTTTGGATCCGCAGAGCATTGGGATTTAACGCTTGTTTCTCTATAATAATAGCAAATGGCATGCATTTACCCTTTTCCGCATCGTCAATTGATGGCGTAACCTGTATCTCATCTATAGAGCATTTGCCTGGGGACGGAGATATGTGGATGGCACGCGAGATAGGGAGAGTTTTACGACCAGAAGGATATTGTTTTCTCTCCGTCCCTTATATGGTTACATCGAAAGAAGGGAGGTGGGGAAAATGGTTCCAACGATGGTACGACATGCCATCGGCGGTAGCACGGATTTTAAAACCTTCAGGACTTTTTTGGATCTCCCACGGATTCTTGATGGGTGATACAATTGGCAAAATGGTTGATATGTGGTATTCACTGCCTCGGATAATGAGACATTCTCTTAGCTGGTTCCATATTCTACTCTTTCCAGCGGCTTTCGAGAAGGATAGAGCAAACCAATGGGATTCTAGGGTACTATGGATGCTCCTTCAGAAACAAGATGCTGCGCTGCAAAAGATTTAGTCGCAAATGGGACGCGACCTAGCACGACTCAGCAGGGACTCCCCTTGCATAACGAGGGTTACATGGGTCAATCTTTATTAGCGATAAATTCTAATAATCGTGTGAGTAAAATAGTGCTTAGGGTCCGCTATTGGTCAGGAATTTCCCTGATGTTGATCACGTTGGCTTTCATTACTTACAAGATTTACGTAAATTGGACAGCAATCAATTTGATTATTAGCCAGATCAAGGTGAGTGCAGCGCTGGGTGGTATGGGTATTTTATCCACCGCCGTCACTCTTTTGGGCTGGAACTGGATATCTATTCTTCATTACCGTGGAATACATGCTCGCCGATTAAACTGTATAAGAGTGTACTTTCTTGCCAATCTGACTAGGTATATACCTGGGGGAGTATGGCATTTTGCTGGGCGTACATTGTGGTTGCTTAGTCAAGGGTATAGGCCCCAAAGCGTAGTAGAGAGTTTGATATTTGAGCAGGGATTGACATTGACTGCAGCAATTGCTGTCGGTTTCCTGTCTTTAACCATTGTTGAACGGAGCCCCCTCCTCATAGTAGGGATAACCTTTTTTTCGGTATTTCTGCTTGTGCTGTTAGCTGCGTTTGCAGTAACTGATCCTAAAACAGTTCGTAAAGGCCTCAATTCACAATCTATAGAGGGGGGGCTTATTCTGGTTGTAAGATATGTTCTGTTCTGGATTTTGTACGGATTAGCCACCTCCTGTTTTGCTGCTGCCATTCTTGAGGGCGAGAGATTAACATTTCTTGATTTTACTCGGTTGATCGGGCAGGCTGCTCTCTCGTGGGCAATTGGTTATACAATCTTTGTGGTACCAGGTGGCTGGGGAATTCGCGAATTGGCTTTTATGCATCTTCTCTCTCGCGATTTTTCAGGGAGTATAGTTTTCGTCCTGCCAGTGCTATCCCGATTGGCTCAAATTCTTGCAGAGATATTGTGTGGAGGCGCTTTTTCGCTAATGTGGTGGCTTAATTTGTGGGTGAGGAGACCAAAGGTCTCTTGAGATATATTTGGCTCTCTTCTTTCCGCCAGCATCGCGTTTAGCCCCATTTATGGTCAAAGGCCGAAATGTAATAGTCAGAAGTGAATGCAAATACTACTATTGGAGTATTGCTTGATACCAAGATTATGCTATCATAAAAGCAGTCCAAGATAAATTCCATCTTGAGGAGGTAAATATGTTCAACAAAAAAACCCTAAAGTTTCTCTGTTTGGTAATTCCTTCGCTGATCGTGGTGTTGCTCGCGATGCCAGCGGCGGCGCAATGGGCTGGAACATGGGTTAGTTCCTTCCAGGTAATGAATCTAGGCACTAATACAGCGAACGTGGTGGTTGAGTATTACCGAGAGGATGGAACAAGAATTGATGCAGCAACTCACAGCTATACAGTCACTGTAGGCTCCTCGCTGAACGTTTATCAACCCAGCGTGCCGGGCCTTCCGGAGGGCTTCAAGGGGTCTGCTATTGTAAGTGCAGATCAGCCGATCGCAGCTATAGGGAGCGAACAAACCACTTACGCTGATGGTAGTATTGGTAATAGTCAGTATTCAGGGTTTAGCTCTCAGACCGTAGGGAACAAATTCTATCTACCGAATGTCAACAAAAAATTCGGCGGAAGCCAATGGAGCAGCCGCGTTACAGTCCAGAATGTCACTGCTAACCCTGTAACGGTAACAGTTACTTTCTATAATGCTGATGCAACTGTGCGTGATACAGACACGGTAAATTTACCAGGCTACGGGTCCACAACTTTGACGCAGATTAATGATTCTGAACTTCCCGATGGCTGGCTGGGTACTGCTATTGTGGAGGCTACAGGAGACATTGCCGTCATCGTAGATGTAATGAGTGCAGATGGACGCCTTGAAACATATAATGGCTTTACCGCAGGGGCCACAAAAATGTACCTACCCACTCTGTTAATTAGTTTTGGCGCCAACCAGTGGAATACCAGTTTTCAGGTATTTAATGTGGGAGGTGCATCAGCGGTAGTAACAATGACCTATTATACTTCCGGTATAGCTACCCCAGCTAAAGTTGTTACAACTACCTTGCCGCAGTATCAGTCGATTAATCGTTACCAACCTGCCGTGGATAGCGATTTGGGTGCTCCTTGGATTGGTTCGGTTGTCATTGAGTCTACGCAACCAATAGTAGCTGTAGGCAGTCAATCCAGCGGTGCGCCCGGCAAGAGGTTGGCCTCTATTTACAATGGTGTTGCCAGTGGTGCAACCCAAGCATTTCTACCGACTATACTGCGGTATTTTGGCGGTAGTAATTTTGTGACCGGTTTCCAGATTATGAACGTTGGATCAGATCCTGCAAGCGTAACTGTGGAATACTTTGCGCCTGGTAATCCAACGCCGGTTATGACTGTGTATTATGATGGTGCGCCTGACCATGAACCTAAGATTGCGCGCTACAATAGCATTAACCGTTACCAGGGCAATGATACGACTTTGGGTAGTGGCTGGCAGGGATCTGTCCGGGTTACTTCAGATCAACCGGTGGTTGTGCTGGGTAGCCAAGTTGGCTTGAACCGTACAGGAGATGCAGCCGGGCAGTATAATGGGATTGTGGTTACCCCGTAGATTCTTAAAACACCTTTCACACGGAGGAGAGGGACCCCTCTCCTCCGTGTGGTTTTTATGTGGTGATATGAGCATATGGTGATATGAGAAAGCACATTCTTATAATACTCCTCCTGTCATTGGGGTTAATCTCTCTCTTTGCCAGGTGTAATTTTAAAGTAAAGGGAACTTCCCCTCTCCTTTCACCATCAGAGTTACCCACCCCTTCGCTTGCAGCCCCTTCTACCGATTGTTCGCCCCCAGACACCTATGGTGCTGTTAAGGGTAGACTTTTTTTAACAAATGGTCAGCCATCTGTCGGCTCTATTTTGTATTTGGGTGAGTACGTAGGGCTGGAAACTTCAAGTCCAGTAGTGGTTTTAGATCCGAGCAGACATCTACATACTCAAACGGGCGAGGGAGGATCTTTTTGCTTTTCTGAGGTGCCTCCAGGTAAATATGGTTTAATAGTTTGGGATGCAGTAGAGTCAATTCTGTTGCCTGATCCCACTACAGGGTATTCGCTGTTACTAGAGATAAAATCTGGAGAGACAGCTGATGTAGGAGTTTTATACTCGCCCATTCCTTAAAAGTTTAAAAGTATTGCTCCGTGGGGTTGCCTTACCAACTGGGAAGAATTGGACGGGGAAATGGGCTGGCTGTGCTGCTGGAAAACCCAGAAGGGACGCACATTCAGGCCCTGATAGAGGTGAAAGCCTGCCTGCGGAAAGGTGATGTGGAGCACTGAGGCAAATGGCCACGCGATCCAGAGTTCCTTCGTAGCCTGTCCGGGGTGCGGATAGGCCCCCTATTTCCCCTGTGCCTTCGGCCTGCGGGCCTACCAGGACGCGCAGGACCTGGCCCGGGAGATGGGGATTGGGGTTCTGAACTCCAGGGGAGAGCGGGCAGAGGCATGCCCTCTATAGCAGGCAAGGGAGATACCCACAACATGCGTTGCGGCGGCCTTCAGCCGCCGCACCGCATGTGTTTTCCCCTCAGGCCCGCCCTACCGGGATTCGTACACTTCCCGCTTCAGCGCTGCGATGTAGGGGAGGGCGCGGAACATGTCGGCGTAGTCCAGGCCGTAGCCCATCGC
>DAOTVW010000165.1:0-4349 GCA_034436035.1 Anaerolineales bacterium | reverse complement strand
TCGCCGCCCCCGCCGACCCCGGCGGGTTTGGCTTTAATTTCGTCATTTTGTTAACGAAAAAAACCAAAACTCAAGCAACCGCACATATTAGTGCGGATTTACGCTCTCCTTTTGGTTTAATTCTCAAACTATGTCGATATTATCGACTGGCTTATACCCTAATCGGGCTTATTCGATTGTTGATTAAATTTTAGCAAAGGTTTCAATTTGTGAACGTCGACTTTTCCAAAATAGATATTTTCTAATTGTATTAATCTTCTATTAATCTTTCAACCCTCCACATACTGAGCAACCGCTGATCCAACTATCCGTTGCTCAGTATTTGCGAATACCAATAAAATCTCTATGAAAACCCTTGTCACAACGTGACAATCGGCTATAATCCAATTAGCAACCTTAAAAAATTCACCACAAAAAACCTATTTGCGACACATGATTCGCCAAAAATAGGCGTTTTTGTGGCGGAGGGTGACGATAAAATACCGCCAGATATACGGCATGAATTGACCTCTACCGCCATATATAGCGGTATGTAGGCTCAATTTACAGGCATGACTTAGGATCATGTGCCGCAAGGCGTGAGGGTTCAAGTCCCTCCTTCCCCATCTCCTCATTGGCTTGTCTATATGCTCCATGGCTTGGGGCATAATTTTTTTTAATTTCCCGAAAAGATTTTATAAAATGTTAATGAGGGCATGTTATAATTTTCATCACTAATTATCTCTTTATTAAGGATTACGACGTTGAAAATCGACACTCAACTACTAGAAAATCATCAAATCAAGGTGATTGTTGAAGCAACACCAGAAGAATATGAATCCGTACGCCAAAAAGCAATTCGCGAATTAACCAAAAAAGTCAAAATTCCTGGTTTTCGCCCAGGGAAAGCACCGCTCGCTATTGCATTAAAGCATCTCGATCCCAAATTGGTTGCGGAAGAAACCCTGGAAATGTTCATTGAACAATATTATCCAAAAATATTGGAAGAAAAGAATATTGACCCTTATGGTGCAGGAACACTCGAACATATTTCAACCTCAGAACCCCCAACGATGGAATTTGTTATTCCTCTGCGACCGCATGTGGAACTCGGTGATTATCGCTCCATCCGCATTCCGTACAACTTCGAACCCCTCGATGAGAGTGAAGTGGATAAAGCACTGGAGAATTTGCGGGAAAGTTATGCGATGATCGAACCAGTTGAGCGGCCTGTTCAATCCAAAGATGTGGTTTATATCGATATCCTTGGTACCGTAAATGCAGAACTGGATCAACCTGCAGAGACAATCGCGAATTTTTCTAATTATCCTATTGAAGTGGTCGAAGATAAAGACCGAAGCGAGCAGGAATGGCCCTTCCCTGGTTTTTCTGTTTATTTGATCGGAAAGTCGGTCAACGATGTGGTTGAAATAGACTACACTTTCCCAGAAGCCTATAATGTAGAGAATCTAAAGGGGAAAACAGCTCATTTCACTGTAACGATTAAAAATATCAAACAACGCAATCTGCCGGAATTAAATGATGAATTTGCTCAATCGTTAGGTGAATTTGCCAACCTCGATGAGTTAAAACAATCCATCCGCAACTCCCTGGAGAAAGCTAAACTCGAGGAATATCACGAAGATTATGATGATCAGATATTAAACGAAATTTTCAATCGTTCCACTATTTTATATCCTCCACAGATGGTGGATAAAGAACAAGAGAACGTCATCGAACAGCTTGAACAACGGCTGAAGCGATCAAATATGGATCTCGATCTTTACCTGAAAACACGCTCCTTGACTCGTGAAGAATTTGAAAAAGAAGCCCGTCAAGTAGCAGAAGAAAGGATAAAACGCACACTAGTGGTATTTGAGATTGCAGAAGCAGAGAAAATAGAAATTGATAAAAACCAATTACAGGCAGAAACAATGCAAGCCTTTAATGAAATGGTAAATTATGTCCCTCCTGCAAAGAGAACCAAAGAAGGTGATAAGCAAATCATTTCTGGATTAATCGAAGATCTTTCCGTGGATATCTTAATGCGTAACACCCTCGAGAAAATCCGCCGCATTGCCAAAGGCGAAGAGGAAGCACAACTTCCAACAGAAGAAAATATCCCAGAAAACTCCGAATTAGAAAATTCAGAACAAAAACTCATGGAAACAAAAGAGGAAGTGCGTATCTCAGAAACCTCTGAAATGGATAAGTCAGAACAAGAACAAGCGGGAGTCGAAAATACAACCGCCGAATCAGATAATTCTTAATTGGTAGAAGGAAATTTGAAAATGGAAAAAATAATCAACCCTATGTCTTTAATTCCGATGGTCATCGAAACATCTGGCCACGGTGAAAGAGCCTATGATATATATTCTTTACTGCTGAAAAACCGCATCGTTTTTCTTGGCACACCAATCAACGATCAGGTTTCCAACCTTATTGTTGCTCAGCTCTTATACCTGAGCAGTGAAGACCCCGAAAGCCCGATCCAAATGTACATTAATTCACCTGGTGGTCAGGTTTATGCCGGCCTGGCAATTTATGATACGATGCAAATGATCCCCAATCCGATCAGCACCTTAGCAGTTGGCATGACTGCTTCGTTTGGCACCGTCCTATTAACTGCTGGAACAAAGGGACATCGTTATGCTCTCCCCCATGCAACAATCCATATGCATCAACCGCTTGGTGGTGCGCAGGGTCAAGCTTCGGATATCGAGATACAGGCGCGCGAAATATTGCGACTAAAATCTCGTCTCAACGAAATACTCTCCCTTCACACTGGTCAAACTATCGAAACGATCGAAAAAGATACGGAAAGGGATTTTTATCTCAACGCACAACAGGCGGTTGAGTATGGTTTAGTAGACCATGTTATGGAAATCCCGGAAGCAAAAAGATTAATACCGGTCTCAGAAGAAAAAGCGTTATTAACCGAAGGAAAATAAGCATAATCCTCACTCAAACAACGCCGAGGATGTTCCTCGGCGTTTTGTTATATTCGGTATAATGGAGAATAATCTAACAACGCTGTGGAGCGATGATCATGGTAGTGAAAACACAAAACAAACAATCCATCCAAGCACTCATCCTCGATATGGATGGTGTATTATGGCGACAATCCCAACCAATCGGAGATTTGCCCTATATCTTTGAGCAAATCAAGAAGAAAGGCTGGAAGGTAGCGTTAGTAACCAACAATGCAACTTTAACTGTCCAACAATATTTGGAAAAATTAAGAGAATTCGGAGTAGAACTTCAGGAAAATCAAATTATCAATTCTCCACAAGCAGTAAGCCATTATATGTTACAACATTATCCCCAAGGCAGTAAAGTTTTTATTATCGGTGAAGACGGTTTACGTGAAGAAATTTCAAAACACGGTTTTCAAATTGCAGAAAAAGAAGTCACTGCTGTCATCGTTGGGATGGATCGACAGCTCACCTATGACAAATTATGCCGAGCCACCATTAATATCCGCTCTGGGGCAGCATTTATAGCCACCAATGGCGATCGCACCTTCCCCACCCCTGAGGGATTAGTCCCTGGAGTGGGCGCAGTTTTGGCATTATTGGAAACAGCCAGCGACAAGAAGCCAATTATACTCGGCAAGCCAGAACCTTTACTATACGAAATAGCAATAGAACACATGCAAAGTGAACCTATGGAAACATTAGTTGTCGGCGATCGATTAGAAACAGATATTCTTGGCGCTCAAAAAATAGGGTTGCCCTGTGCAGTTGTCCTATCTGGCGTTTCCACAATTTCGGATATCGATAAGTGGCAACCTAAACCCAACTATATATTTAAAGATTTGCAAGAATTGATTGAAAAACTTGATCCCTAATATGATTAACAAAAAGCTAATTTACGATCTTTCCAGAGAAGAATTGACGGAATTATTCCAGGATTGGCATGAGCCATCCTATCGAATTACGCAATTATGGGAAGGTCTTTATCAGCATCTTTGGAATGACAGCCAGGAATTTACCGTCTTTCCAAAATCATTACGAACCCGTCTCGCTGAAGAATTTACTTTCCTTGCAATCGAACCAATTAATACTATCTATTCAAGCGATGGCGAAACGCAAAAAACACTTTTTTATACTCAATTAGGTAATCCTTTGGAAACGGTCTTGATGCAATATAAAGACCGAGATACATTATGTATTTCAAGTCAATCGGGATGCGGAATGGGTTGTCGCTTTTGCGCTACGGGTCAAATGGGTTTTAAGGCAAATTTGTCCAGCGGAGAAATTGTCGCACAAGTTATTTACTTCAGCCGTATTCTCATGCAAAACGGAAAAAAATTAACCAATATCGTCATCATGGGCATGGGAGAACCGATGCATAATTTCGAGAATACG
>DAOTVW010000164.1:0-2698 GCA_034436035.1 Anaerolineales bacterium | reverse complement strand
TAGGCATCTACTGCTAGGAATTTTAGGCTTATGATTGCGCTTATGAGCCCCATTATCACGCCCTCCGCGACCATTTTTTCGGTGTTTTTTGTCATGCTATGCTCCTTATTCCATTGAATGCCATGATCGCTATGTACAGTGTTCCTATGGCTAGCCCTGAGATAATCAGTGTTGTTAGAAGTGGTGATAATATCCCTGTATTGCCTGTAAATCCTTCTACTGTGCTTAGTATTCGGTCGTATGTTCCGAATGCAAAGGATATCCCGCTTGTTGTTAGATTCTGGGATTCGATTGCTAGATACTGAATCGCGTATTGGTAGACTGCGGCGATCCAGCCGAATATCCAGAGTGTCCCGTATATGATGACTTCTCCTATCCACTGCGGAATAGCTAGAACGTTGGGTAGCGTGATTGTGAATCCTTCCCAGTGCCCGAAAAGGCTGAAGCCCCATGACCAGTTGTACGTGGGGAATGGGGGAATTGTGCCTGTGTATAGGGAAGCTGTGGGAAATGTTGGCAGGCTTGGCATGTTATCAGTCTTCCTCTGTCTCTCTTAGTCCCAACTGGATAGCCTTGAAAATGAAGAAGATCAGTATCAGGACGCCCGCTCCCCATATCAGGCTTGCTGCGATGGGTGCCAGCATTCCTAACGATTCAAAAGAACTCACGGAATTAGCCCATGTTGTGCCTATGAAGCCTGCGATTTGGGATGCGCTCGTTTCGCTGCCCGTTGTGGTGGCTCCGATTACGCCTTCGAAAAAATTTGCGATCCCGACCAGCGGAATCTCGAAAATCCATTCGAAGAGCTGCAAGATAAAGGTCGTAGGGCTTGAGCTTAAATTAGGGAATGGTGGGTAAGAATACATCTTACCTCACCTTGGGGGGTGCCCTCAGATTTTCTTCCTTTCCAGTTGCATAACTGCGTAGACCTGCGAAAATCCCCAGTCCTCCGAAAATGGCGATTATGCCGATCCACCAGTAGTACTCGATTCCCTGCACTGAGAGGAAAAACGGCGGCGATGTTATGCTGTTCCACTGGCTCGCCGTATATTCAACCTGATAAATTACGTTGTTTGCTTCGTTAGGGTTAACGACTCCAGCGTACAGTGTTTCGTTCCCTGTCTTGTTGCTGAGTGTGTCGGTGTAGCTGACTCCGTTAAGGTCGAACACTGGTATCTGATCTCCTGCGATGCCGTTCAGAGGCATGGTTATATTGGTTGCGCTGTAGCTTATATCCGCGCCTGTGGGAAATTCAAAGGCTGCCTGTGTCGTGGTTTCTTCAATATAGTTCCCTGAGCTTATCTGATTCTGGGTCTCCGTGTAGTTCTGTGCCATGGCTGCGGGCATGCTCAGGGCTTCTGTGTATCCGCCGTTTACGATGGAAACATTGGAAACGTCAGGGTGGAAGTTGGAAAGCTGGAGGTTGCCTACGTTATTAGTTATAGTCGTTCCCGTGGCGTTTGAACCGAATGTTATCGGGTATGTTGTAAATGCCATGCCTGTTAGGATTATCGAGTAAGTACCGTCAGGCGCGTTTGCTGGGATACCCAGTTGAAGCTCTGCGACAGCGCCCGACGAAAAACCCTGTCCGATTGTAGTATTAAAGCCTGTCTTATACTCCTTCTCTATATGGCTTAGGCTCATCGTTAGATACATTGGCTGGTTGGCAGATCCCAATATCCAAGATACCCCCCCTGTGTTGTTGTTCACCATCATGACGCCTAAAGCCCCTGAGTTTGTCGGGACACTCGCCTGACCTATCATTGTTAAGTAATCATACTGGATATTTTGGCTAGGGTAGTCTGCCATTGGCACTGTTATATTAGCGTAAGGATAGCCTCCTGCGTATTTTCCAGAAACGGTCGCGGAAAACATGATAGCTTTCTGTCCGTTCAAGGTTACAGAAGATAAAGAATACGTTATATTCGTGCTTCCGGCTTGTTGTACCCTCCAGTCTGATACGTTTGCCCAGTTGTCCCCTGTTCCCAGTGTGTTATTCTGGAGTGCTTTTGGGGAGGTTATATCGGTGGGGTTTAGCGATATGTAATTCTGGTAAAATGTGCTTGGCTCTGCGTTAATATAGCCTGCTGCTCCTGTGCCGTTCAAAAACTCGTTTCTCGCCATGCTTGCATTGTAGCTAGACCATGTTATGTTGGTGTTCTCGTATGGCATGGGCTGCGCGATAGTTGCTGCTGCTTGCGTTGTGGCTGGCTCTTCTGCTGGTGCTATGGCTGGTTGCGTTGCCGTCATTAGGAAAATGGCGGCTAAAATAAACACTCCCGCTATAGCAATTAGACTTTTTTTGCTATGTGTCATCAGTGTTATATCTCTTATTATCGTTTAAATATTTGTGTCAGTATAATTCTTTTACTTTAAATACTCCGTTTCACCGTTTTTTCGCATTTTAGGATTGCTTGTGCCATCGGTGTTTTGCGGTGTCCACGTGCAATCTGTCGAAAATGAGTTCTTCCTGCCTTTTTTTTCTCCTGAGCCTTTGCTGTCTTGCTTGGGTGGGAAAAAAAAAGATGGAAGAGATAGTGGGAAGAGTTAGCGGCGCACACTCGGTGCTTTTCCGTGTGCGGCGCGTAAATTGAGATGTTTTTTAATTGGGCATGGGAAATTAAATAAATATTGAAAATTAGCTTCCTACTATCTCTTCCAAAGCTCCGACTATTTTTAGTCTAGGAGCTGGTCTTTT
>DAOTVW010000163.1:0-1524 GCA_034436035.1 Anaerolineales bacterium | reverse complement strand
ATCCTACTTCTGTAACTGTCCCCTGAATCGTCGGGTTTCCGATATTTGTGCCGGTAAATGATGAAACTGAAAATATTGCCTGACTATTCGACGCAATTGTATTTCCTGCGGCTGATAAATCTTTTATGTTATTGACCGTCAAAGTGTATGTAGCCCCAAGCGCTAATGTGCCAGTTGTCAAAATAACATTTGTCTGGTCGCTCGCCATAACAGCGCTTACTATAGAAAGTGAACCCGCTGGTCCGGTGATACTGTAATTGGCTGTATTTGTCGCTGTGGATGGCAACACTTTTTCTGAGAATAACACCGTTACTTTGTTCGGATATGCCCCAAGCGCGCCAAGCAAAACTGGCGGATTTGTGTCCGCAATTACATTTAATACAGCGTTGCTGCTTTGCACCCAGTAAGTAACGTTTGTAACAACGTTCGTTGCCCTTACAAAGAAAACAGAGCCATTGTCGCTATACAGTGCAGATGGAATATATAGCGTTGTATTTGTCTCTCCTATTAATGGCTGCCCGTTTTTGAACCATTGAACCGTCGGAAGCGGATTGCCAGAGACCCCAACGGTAAATGTTACTGGCTCAAGTTCGTTTACTACTTTTGATTGTGGCTGCGCAGTTATGGTCGCAGGCGTTTGCGAAACAATTAATTCCTCAAGACTGAACGCGGACAGAGCATAACTATAAGCTGGAGTTTTTGTGTCCTGTCCGTTTGGAACATTTCCACGGTAAACCTGAACCGATACAGTGAATTCACCATCTGGACCAGGGTCGATATCACTGAAAACTATCATTGCGCCCACAGCGCGATTCTCACCGGCGTTCCATGCCGCCTGATTCGTATTTAAAGTTGTTACATCAGCAGATGTTATTACACCGTAATTAGGCGGAAAAACTTCGCTCCATGTAGGTTTATGTGCGTGTTTAAATGAATTAACTCCGTCAATTGTTGCTACCGTCCAGCGATCCATATAATTATTTCCACGCACCGCAGTCCCCTTAAATACATACCGTTTTGATGGGTCAAGCCCTGTGAACTTATAAGTTACTACAACGCCGTCTCTTATTCCGATTGAATCATTATTGTCAGTTCCAAAATCTACATAAGGCAAAAACCAGTTGCCGGCTGGCGTTCCTGGATTTGGCGCACCCATTGAACCAAATTGGTCCGGAGTGCCGGTAATTATTATTTGAAGGGAAGCCGGTGTTTGCGCCCCTTGAGGCATCACGGCGTAATTAACCGTATTTGTTAACGGACCGCTGAGACCGGCTTCGAGACCGAAAGCGTTGTAAAAGTTCGCATACGGAGATGAACTTGGTCCCCTCCGATGATCGTTAAACGCAACCCAATTAGTGGTTTGGGAATGCAGTGTGACCGATACAAATAGGGGTATCGCGACCAGATATCTGGCACCAACAACCAAAATACTTCTTGTTTTCATGGGCATTCAAGATGAGTTTTCAGAAATGTTACACAGTATAAAGTTCAATGCAATAAAAAAATGTGATGACTTAATTTTTC
>DAOTVW010000162.1:0-15632 GCA_034436035.1 Anaerolineales bacterium | reverse complement strand
GGCGGGATATTCTGTTGCCACGCGAGATGGAGGAGATTTTAAAATAAGACCGGGAGATATTGTATATGTTTATCCGACGGAGAGGTTTACAATGGATTTGAGTTCGTTTAGTATGCCAATAACGCCAATACAGCAAAGAGTATCGTCTTCGGTACCGTCTTTTACGACCCAATCAAAAATTTCAACGGTTATAAACAATCTGAAAAACGAAAATGTTTCTGGTCTTATTTCCGCGTTGCAACTTCTTTCTGGCGATGATAATATAAAAGCGACAAATCTCATTCTCGCCGAGATATGGAGAAATCTTCTTCCAGATAATGTTTATACTGTTGTGAATGTGAATCTGAATACTATATATACGAATGCGAAGGTTTTTGAAGCCGGCGGAATGATTAAACCGCACAGCCTATCTATTCCGCCACAGGACATAGATTATCAAATCGAACTCAGGGCCGGGAACGTCATTACGGTCTTGGCCGGAAATGGTCTGTCGTTAAGTAATCTGATTTTCGATAATATCAAACTGACTACCACAAGCACGGTAAATGCGACTATGCAAATATTCATAACTGGTCGGAGGTAAAAAGATGAAAGTTAGAGTAACCACTCCTGAATCCGAGAGATATGCTCGGATGCGCGGAGACGAATTGATTCGTCTTTGTCGGGCGGGGGATAAACTCGCTTGTCGAGAACTGGAAATACGGATTATGTATCCGGAAATTGCTACGACTCGGTGGTATAAAGGAAGCCCCCCCACTCGTTTTCCTGCACGGTTCATTCGCGGAAAGCGCCGAATAAAGGAGTAAAATATAAATACATTAGAAGGAGAAGTCGATAACGATGAACGATATAGTAATCGATTTGACGAAGGCAACAAAATTCGATACAGACTATGGTTCAGGTTCGGGTTATCAGTTCAGTTTTGTTGTTCCCGCAGACTGGGAAGAAACACACGACTTATTGGAATTTTTCAATGCGGTTCCTGTGGAACAAGCTTATGGCAAGTGGAACCTTCTTTGTATATGGGACGAAACTACCAAAGAAGGAAAAGCCGTTGAATCGGGGTGTTTGCCAGAGGATGTTACTACTCCGAGTAAAACTGGCGGAGTCGTAAATCCTGGCGACACGGTCGTGATGAAGGTTGCGATTACTGCTGATGTCAATCGGCTAGTTTATCATCGTATATATGATGAAGATATGGGCGGATATTATCTTCTCGCCGAGCTTCAAAAAGTAGAACCTACTCCTACTATTTCGCTCCCTGTTCTCATAATTGCGGCGGTAATCGTTGGTGGAGTATTATACCTTATGATTGCGCCCGAAATTCGGTAAATATAAGAACCAGATGCGACAAACTCATCGCCGATGAAAAGAAAAACCGGAAAATTAGTCGTAAAGGTCTTTTATCGCGACGATTGTCCGAGATGTCATGGTATTTTTGATAAATTCGAGAAGGTAAAAGCCCTTCTTCCGCCAGACATAAAGATAAAGAAATATAATCTCAATAAGCGGTATGTGAGAGCTATCGCTCGTAAGTTATGCATACGACGTATACCCGCTATCGCATTGTATAATTCGGTCTATTTTGTGGGCATCCCTGACGACGATGACCTTATCAAGATGATTAATTACGTTTATAAGCACCCCGAGCACGCATTTACGGACGAACTCTCCAAATGATTAAATCTGACTTCTTAGGCGCTAAGTTATAGTCTGGGAAACTATACGTTTTCTTTAAATAGAAGAAAATGAGGCAGTATAATCGACGAGGTGCTCAAATGAAGTATCTAAACGTCGACAGAGTAAAGAAAGTCTCTTCATGGGCCCCTACGTTGCTCGGTGCGGCTGTTGGAGTCGCTGGCGGAGCATACGTCATAGACAGCGTTCGCAACTGGGTCAAGTCCTATGCGGCGGATGATGTCTATGATTGGATAACGAGAATTGTTCTGACGGCTCTCGGTATCCTCGTGTGGGTCAGCATTCCTACGGCTGTGAAGGGAAACAAGGCGATTGCAGATGGTATATCTGGAGCCGCACTTGGTTTTTCAGTTGTCGGCACTATTGGAATAGTGCAGAAACTCTTGAATGTTCCACCGACGGCGATTGGCTCATTGAGACCTGCGCCACTGGCCGCGAGGCCGGTGATAGTGACTAGGAAAGAATCGACGCCAGCATACGGAAATCCCGTATCGACGTCTAAGGCAGTGGCTCTAACGCCAACGCCTGCATTCTAAGGAGGTAGAAAAAAATGGCAGATGCATTTAAGTATCCCCAGACGGCGGCGGCGTTCCAGAGGACTTATCACTGGTTCTACAATGACCTGAAGTTCGTCCGGAACACCGACCTTGAGTCTTTGGTGATGCAGGGAATAAAAGATGCAGTGATGCTAGGAGAACAGAAGTTCGACCAGCCGTTCGGCGGTTGGACGCCCAAGTCGACTGAGTTCGGGATTGCTCCTCTGAGACCTCACGTGCTCGGGAAGCCGAGTAGCAAGTGGTCTTGGACAAGCGGTTCGTCTTCGTCTGTTAACTGGTCGGCGAGCGATACTTTCGTTTCTCCGCACACGCTGGATGACGACGAGCTTTTGCTCATCTATGGGTATTTCAACCTCAGTGCGACACCGATAACGCTGGAAATTCAGGTGAAGCCTGGAAACGTTACCCTGCCCATCTGGAACGTTCAGCCGATGAGGATGAAAGATGAGCAGTACATTGTATTCCCGCAGCCGATAATCGTAGAACCGAGGAGTCCGATTGCGGTTGACGCATCGGCTAGCTCGACAAGCACTGCAGAAGAGGCTGGGCTACTGGCATATCTGTTTGCGCCATCAAGCGTCCTGATTGCGAAGAAGTAAGGAGCGTGATATAAAATGGTAACGCTAGCTCACGCTTCGCTTAACAGGGCGGAAAAGTCCCAATCTGGTCGTCTCATAAAGCAGATGGGTTACGCGACAATTGCGAAGACATCGACAACGGTCACCGTAGCCACTAACCTACGCAAGCTCGTCTATGTCAGCGTTGCGCCAAAGGACAAGAATGCTAAAACATCTGGGTTCCTTGTCTATGTTCCGACCGTGGATGTCGCGAACAATGCCGTGACCTTTATGAGACCGAGTGGGGCAACCGGTACTGCAGTGTCTTTCTGGTACGAACTAACGGGGTATCTCTGAGAGGTGTATAAACTACACCTTTCTCTCTCTCTCTTAAAGAGGTGTAAAAAATGGTACAAAGACCGTTGTTCGAAGAAGAGGATATTGTCAGTTTCACCGAAGACGGCATTACGAAACACTATTTCGTCCTGCAGACAGAAGACGTCCAATACGATTATCGCGGGTTCGGTATAGTCGCGCCGAAAACCCTGACATCGTATGTTCAGATAACTGACTTGGAGCCGTCAGAAGTCGAAGAACCTGAATATGCGATGTATCAGGTGAGGGCGGGAATAGATGTCGGATTGGCTTATGTCGAAATTCTCGCTGGTGCGGCAAGGCGGGGTACTTATAAAGTGCCCAGACCATCGAGTAGTAATTACTTCGTTGGTTACATTAGTCCGCTTCAGTCGCCCCCCGAGAACCCGACATTCGAATTCTATCTGACATATAACCAGATACCTGCATTTGCTGTATACAATCCGTATAATCGACCAATAACTCCGCATCTGACGTTTACGGGTCGAAAGTGCCGTCTCATAAAAATGGCCGAAACCTCTCCAGAGGGAAACAAGACACTCGTGGTCTCGAGCGGTGCAGCGTACATTCCATATAGCATAAATACCATACAGAGCTGGGTCAAACAACTCGAAGCCGGAACGAAGAAACACCGGACAATTAGCCTGGTCGGCTTGCAACCGAGGAGATGATAAAATGGACGGAACAACTAATATTGGTTCGTTGATTTATCGCCGGCTTAAACAAGACCAGAACGATGGCATAATGAAGCCCGAAATCGACGAGATTCGGAGCGAACGTTATGCCTTCAAGTATATGTCTGGTGCGGCAAGTGCCGATTTATCATCTGCTCTTTGCTCTTTCGGAACACTGCTATCAGGTGGAGTTAAATTCCATCTGAAAACCGTGGTTTTCGGAGGTGAATCGGGAGGCACGGTTCGCTTCTACGATGGTGTTGCGACGGCCGCCAATCTCGTATTGGCACTAAGACACACGTCGGGTCAAACCAAAGAGGTTACCAATCTGCAAGGAATCTATTTCAAGACCGAATGTCGCGTTGCCCAGTCTGGCGGTTCGAGGTATCTGACCGTCGGCGGAATACTGGAGCTAACAGACGGACCATACTGAGGTGAAAAGATGACAGACAGCACAACCGTCATATTGGTCGCAATCGTTGGTGCAATCATCGGTTATGTGATTGGTAGCGGAATGCTCGGACCGATACTTTCGTCTTCGTCCAGCATAACTACGCCGACGTATAGTGTTTCGGACGGCTATCAGAAAGTCAAAGCGAGCATCAGCACGCCATCGTTCTAAATGCTTTCCGGGGGATGACCCCGGTTAATTTTTCTAACGAAAGCGTTTTATATTGTTTTATCGATTCATAAACAGATGGATTCCTCTACTCCTTCGATGCCAAAGAATGCGCGAGAAGCCGAAAATCTCTATTATTACTATTTGCACCAGGAAAGTCAGGAAGTTTTGTATAAAGAAATCTTACCTATTTGGTTTCGCAATTTTCGTGACAATTTGCCATATATAAAGAAGTCGAAATACGATTTAATCAATGGCTGGGAGAAGAAATCGGATAATGTAATTGTTTTTTGTGCGGGACCGTCCCATAAGAAAGTAAATATCCAAACCTTGAAGAAATTCGATGGAGACATTATAGGAACAAACAAAACGCTGAAGTTCTTGTATAAACACGGCATTAAACCCGCTTGTATACTCGGACTCGATGCAGCGGAAGTGATGATAAAAAGTTTTAAATTTCATCATTCCGACGAAGCTATACGAGGACAGAAATTTTATTTTGCAACAGTTTTGTCCCCGACGGCTGTCAAATATGTTTTAAAGCACGGCGGAGATATATATTGGGGAAATCCCGAAATACCGAATTTCGATAATGGACAGGAGATAATGGAGATTATGGCCCCTGTGGGCCTGATTCGGCACGGTGGCAATGTCGGTTCGATGGGCGTTTGGCTTTCTTATTTGCTGAAATACAAGAACATTGGTGTGGTCGGAATGGATATGGGAGTTACGCCGAGCAGGAAGTGGTCTCCAGCAGAAGCAGGGATGTATAAATATTATTGGATACCGTGGAGAAATAAAATGATGGCATTAAATGCCGTCTTTATGGCCTATCTCGGCGAGTTTTCGATGATGGTTAGAGATATATCTTCGAAAAAAGAAGGATATATGGCGTATGTCCAGAACCTTACTCCTGGTTCTATGTTAGAATTGATTAATGCTTGGCCGACGAGGACGCTAGAAGATTTTGTCGCCAATCCGGATATAGAATATACTTACTTTGAGCATATATAGAGGAGCAGAAGGGAAAATGATACTAACATTCAAAATAAAGCATGGCGAAGATTTCTCTAACGAACTTAGAAAGGCAAAACAAGTAGCCGAGTTTGCACTAAAGACTCGTACTCTTTCGTCTAAAGATGTGAAGCAGTTCGGACTAAAAAGCATTATCGCTAACCAAATCCTGAGGAAATACTCCAGAAACAGAAAAGCAAAGAGAGTAAACCATGTGGTATTAACAATTCCTGGTCAAGGTATTAAGGTTAACAAAGAAGAGAGAGAGATGTATATTCCATCCCTGAAACTAACATTGAACTATAGCTTTAGGAATGATTTTGAGAAAGTTAACCAAATAGAAATAGACGAAGAATACGCGTATATTAGTGCAAGGAGATGAAGAATGATAACGCCAAATCCGATGAGAAGGTATAGAATCGAAAAAGCCACCCAGATGTTAGAAAACATTTGGAAGGCGAATATAAAAGAAAATCTTAAACGAGTAACGGGTCGTTATCGTTCGATAATTAATATCCATTACGGTTCTCCTGCAGTAGTTATCGGCGCCGGACCGTCTCTTCCGAAGAATAGTTATTTACTTACAAAACTAAAACCGAATACAATTACTATCTGTTGCGACAAGGCCGTGCCGAATATCCCCATTACTCCGACATACGTAGTCGCGCTAAATTCGGAAGAAACCGATGTAAATAAGTGGATTGCTCCAGCGAGCCAAAAATCTACGCTTATATTGCCGTTTAGTGTATATCCGAAAACAGGGGAAAATTGGCAGTCCGATATTATCTGGGTCAATCTGAATCTGCCGATAAGCGAAACAGAAATGTTGAAACAAATGGGTTATCCGCCACTTATCGGTGGGTCGAATACGGGCGTTTTCTCTTATCTGCTAGCGGTCGAATTCGGCTGTAATCCTGTTGTTCTGGTCGGAATGGATTATTCTTTTAAGACTCGAAAGGAGGTAGAACAGAGACAGGATAAAGACCATTATCTTATTTGGGAAGGAACAGATATAAATGGAGAGGTGCGATATGGAACGTGGGATTGGTATGATTCGTATGTTGCATTCTGTGAGTATGCAGAAAAGGCATATCAGCGCAGGGGGACAATCACGATAAATTGCACCGAAGGCGGATTCCTATATGATAACAGACGAATAATTGCTATGCCACTCAAATCTGCAATCGAGGAAAAGTATGTTTGAAACAGAGGATTTCCTGGAAAAGGATTGGTTGGTTACTGGCGGGACGGGCTCGGTCGGCTCGTTGTGTGTAAAATACATCTTAGACTATTACGAACCGAAACGAGTTCGTGTTCTGACAAATAACGAATACGAATTATGGCTTTTCCGCGACGAGATGAGAGGTTATCCGGGCAATACCGATGCTCTTCGTTATCTTCTGAAAGATATTACCGATTACCCGGCAATGTGCGAAGCAGTCAGGGGCGTCGATTTTGTAATTAATTGTGCGGCGGTTAAACACGTGTTTTTCGCCGAATATAATCCAATTACTGCAAAACAAGTTAACATCGACGGAACATTAAACCTTATTATGGCATCATTGAATGCAAATGTAAAGAGATTTGTCAATATTTCTACTGACAAGGCCTGTATGCCGACGACCTTTATGGGAATGACGAAGGCGGTTGGCGAAAGATTGGTCGCTTGGGCTAGCAAATATCGCCCGGTGGAAGAGCAGAACGTATATACGAATGTGCGCTTCGGGAATGTTTTCGGTTCTCGTGGTTCGGTCATCGAGCGATGGTATAGAGACAATCCAATAGAGGTCTCTGACCCGAATATGCGCCGATTCTTTATGTTGCCGCACGAAACGACCCAGCTCATTTTTAAGGCGATGGAGACAGCAAGAGGCGGAGAAATCTTCGTTATGAAGATGCCTGTTATCGTAATCGGGCTTTTGGCCAAAGTTTTCGAAGAACTGTATGGAAAGAAGATTGTATACACCGAACCGATAACGTATGAAAAAATAGACGAATATTTGTTGTCTGAAGCCGAGTCCTGGCACAGAAAAGAAGACGAGTCTTTCATAATAATTTCTAATGATTACCCAAAGGCAGATGAGCCGATGGAATATTCTACTGTCAATCAGCGGTGTCTGAAATATGATGAAGTGAAAGCGATGGTGCGTGCTTATGAAGGTCAATCCAGGTTATAGGGAATGGACATTTTCGGAAGAGAGCTATGATGCGGAATATCTGGAATATCGAAAGAAATGGAGCGAGTTCCCGAACAACGATATTCGTTCCGTTGTCCCGCTCCATATTGATTTTGAGATAACGACCCGTTGTAATTTGCGCTGTCCGTTCTGCCCGCTCCAGAAAATGAAAATCCCCCGTCAGGATATGGAATTACACCTGTTATCCAAGGTTTTGACCGAATGTGCGCCAAAGGGAACTGTTGCTTGTAAATTGAACTGGCGCGGTGAGCCTACCTGTAATCCCGAATTGCCGAAGTTTATCGAACTGGCGAAGCGCCTGGGAATTAGAGAGGTTATGATAAATACGAATGGTCTTATTCTCAATGACCAGCTTCTTAAGACATATACGAGATATCTGGACAAATTAATCGTATCTGTCGATTCTATCCAGCCCGAAGTATACGCCAAACTACGAGTCGGGGGGTCGCTTGAGACAGTATTGTCAAATATTAAGTCGGTATTAAAGCACAGACAAGGAAGACCCTGGGTGCGCGTGCAGAAAATCGACCTTCCTGAAACAAGAAACGAAGATTTTATCGGCTTTTGGCGAGATTTCGGGGTTGACCAGGTGGCAATAAATTCGTATAAGGAGAAAGGCGATACGGGAATAACACCTGTTAATACTGAAGCTTGTGCGCAATTATGGCAACGACTGGTAATTGCCGTAGATGGGAGCGTGTATCCCTGTTGTGAGGGCTATCGTCTCGGTTCGCTCGGAAATGCGAAATTCGAAAGCGTCGAGAAAATGTGGAATAGCGAAAAAATAAACGAATGGCGTAATATTCATCTTGCGGGCCATCTGGAAAAACTCGCGTGTAAAAACTGTACTGTACCAATAGGAGGGGTCTATTGTGGAGAGAGATAGAATAAAAGAAGTAATTGATTCTGCGCTACAACCGAATCGGGTTTATATAGTCGCGGAATGTGGTCTTGGCTGGACAGATATGGATGAGGCCATACAATTGATAGGCGAAATGAAAAAGGCTGGAGCAGATGCCGTGAAGTTTCAGATGTTCGGAGAAGATTATTGCGACGCACATCCGTTAGGCGACAAACTCAGACCATATATTCTCAACATAGAAAAGCTGAAAGTTCTGCAGAAAGAGGCGAAAAGAAAGGATATCGATTTCTTCGTAACGCCCTATGGCAGAAAAGAAGTGTTGGAACTGGAAACTATAGATGTTCCTCGATATAAGGTCAGGCATAAAGACGCCACGAATCTTTCCCTGTTAAAAGAGATTCAAAAGACCGGAAAAGAGGTTTGGATTTCTGTCGCCAATAATACCGTAGACTGGGAATTCGTCAATGCGTATAGTCGAAAGGTCAAGCTATTATATACGACGCCAGATTACCCAACGCCCGACGAGAATCTTTATCTTGCCCATCGGTTCGAACAGGCATATATACCGAGTATACAATATGCTGGCTATTCTGACCATACGGTCGGGCACATTGCTTGTCTCGTCGCCGTGTCTCGGAAAGCGAAAATAATCGAGAAACACGTAATGTTGCGAGACGACCCGAAATACATAGATAGGGCCGTGTCGATTACGCCGGAGGAATTTGCGGTAATGGTAAAAGAAATAAGGAGAATCGAGAAGATACTATGACCGACAGACCTTCTACATTTGGGTTGATATTCGATACGAAAAAGGTCAAGCGCACAGGTCGGAAAATCTTCGTTGAAGATTATTTGGATTATATTGACCGCCTTGTTTCTTTGGGTCTGATGAAAAAGGTAACGGCCATACCGCTGAAAATAAAAATTCAGACGACTTCGGATATGGCAAAAGAGCATCAGAAAGTCCATTCCTTCTATCTGAAAGATTTCTCGGGTCGCATAATTGGCGCAATAAGATGTTTCCCAAACGGCGAAATTGATATAGGAAAATTAGAGAGGTCGGAATCAAAATGAAAACGCTCGGCATTGTTACGGCACGTGCGGGGTCAAAGCGACTTCCGAAGAAAAACATCATTCCGTTCAAGAAGATGCATTATGGACTTCCGTGGCAGGCCTTGAGCACTCTTCTTAGTAGTGACGTCGATGATGTTGTTCTAACGACGGATATTTTAGAATTACAGACTGCGGCGGAAAAGGTTTTTGCTGGAAAAGTAGGGGTAATAAATCGTAAACCCGAACTCGCGCAGGACGATACTAAGCACGTCGATGTCATAAAAGACGTATTGGACAAGTTTAAGGGATTTTCGCATTTCGTCTTAGTTCAGCCTACGTCTCCGCTCGTCAGTGTTTCAGATATCAATTTCTGTCTCTCCTTATTGCGCGAGAAGGATTTACCAGGAGTATTTTCAGTCAACCCCGCCCTTAAGCCCAATGGCGCGATTTATGCTGTCAAAACGCAAGATTTCTTAGAGCAGGGGACACTTTTCCCGAAGGGAGCGGGAATATATGTCATGCCGTGGGAGAAATCGGTTGATGTAGACGAGTGGCATGACCTCATTGTCGCCGAAGCCGTAGTATATGGAAGAGTTTGGGGGTTTAAATGTAAATGATGGATGAATATGGTGTTCCGGAAATAGACGAGAAAAAGATTGGAGAAAGACTCGGAGAACTATTTTTGATTGCCTGTCTATATCACGATATTGGGAAATTGGTAACCAAAGAAGAAGATGGCTACAAAGGGCACGCCGAGGCCGGGGCACGGTATTTCAAAGAAAAGATTGCTTCTCAAATTGGGTTAACCGAAGAAGAGGCTATTATTGTGGCTAAATTGATAGAAGAACACTTGGACACCTTCGATTATTTGCGTAATGGTGGAGACCGGGCAACGGAGCCGGTGGAAAATATCGGAATAGTGGATTTAATAGCTTGTTATATGGAACACTATTTCAATATTGGAGACATTGCTATTCCGAAGAAATATGTAACGCCAGACCTCAAAAAACTGAGAGGAGTGAAAGATACTAAGAATTATCATGTGAAAGATATGTTGACCCATTCTCTGATTACGTATCACGTGGCAGAGATGTTGACAAGGGATAGGTGTTTGGAAGATGAAATTGATAGTGTTCTCGTCAAATCGGGCGGAACGAGGGGTCCTACTACCGGTTATAGATGAGCTCAAAAAAAGGCAGTTTGATGTCGTGGATGCCGTCTTGCCAGACGTGTGGGACATACCTCTGGTTTGGCGCGAGGCTGAAAAATATCTTACCAATGTAGATTATGTTATTTGTCCTTTCGATAGAGCGCAAATTACTGCCGCCGCGATGCTCTGTCATCTGAAGAAAATTCCTTATGCGCAAATGCACGCCGGAGAGATTTCCAGTGGGACTTTCGATGATAGCAACAGATATGCGATTTCTCTTTGGGCCGATATGTGTTTCTGCGCTCATTGGAGATTTGCGCGGCGGGTTAAGAAAATAAAAAAAATAGCTCATTTGCCGGGCATAGTGAAGACCGTTGGCATTACGCATCTCGATAATATCACTATAGACGAAAGTCTTGTTCCATCAGAGGAGTATAATCTGGTCATATATAATCCCCCTACGCTTCTTAGCGCCCATGAAATTAAAGGGGAATTAGACGAAATTCTCACTTATGCGTGGGATAGGAAAATAATCTGGATTGGTCCGAACGGAGACCCTGGTAGTGATATTATAAATGATTATATTAAAAGGGCGACGAAATGGTTTAAGAACCTCATAACCTATTATTCGAACCTTCCGCGTCCACAGTTTTTGGGTTTGCTTAAAAATGCATATTGTGCTTATGGCAACAGTTCTTCTTTGATATACGAAGCCCCGTATTTCCAAACACCTGTTAGGATGATTGGCGAGCGAAACCGTATTAGGGAGAAACTGCGATTCAGAATCGGAGCGTCGTCGCGTATAGTAGATTTAATTGAATGGAGGCTGAAGTCTCTTGATATATCCAAGTGCTAAAATTTCGAAACGAACTGTCATTAGACATTCTGATAATTGGCATATCGGCGATTTTTGTTTGATTTCTGTCCCAGAATTGATTATCGGTAAGGGTAGTCATATAAATGCTGGAACAAAAATTGTCGGTAGAGGCAAGGTTACTATCGGCGAATATAGTGTAATTGGATATGATGCTAAACTAATTACTTCTACTGATACGCCAGAGGGTCGTATGTCCGATTATGCTCCCGAAGAGGAAAGAAAAATCCTGGTGGGCGATATAAACATCGGAAATGAAGTGTTCATTGGGTCTAATAGCATAATTATGCCAGGAGTAACGATAGGAAACGGGGCAGTAATTGGCGCCAATTCTTATATAGATAAAGATGTTGAGCCTTGGACGATAAATATCTGCGGGAGAATCGAAAAGAGGAGGATAGATAATGTCGGTAGCCAAGACCGCGCAAATATCGGAAAAGACTAAACTGTATGTGCCACCACCGGACAAATTTCACATCGGGGATTTCTGCGTCATCTCCGTGCCAGAGTTAATCTTAAGCGAGGGCGCGCAAATCGATGCTGGAAGTAAGATTGTCGGGGACGAAAAGGTCGTGATAGGAAAATATAGCGTCATTTCTTACGATTGTCTGCTCTTAACATCCGCCGACGACCCCAGAGAGGCGTTTGCGTCTGACTATCTTCCTGCAGAAAAACGAAAAAGGAAAACTGCTCCGATAGCCATAGGCGAGAACGTATTTGTCGGTTCGAAGTCGATTATTATGCCTGGTGTAACCGTTTATGACGGCGCGGTTATTATGCCAAATTCTTATATTGATTCGAATGTCGAAGACAACAAAATACGATTTGCGAACGGCAAAATGGAGGAGAGGAAATGCGGAGACAAAAAGTGATGTATTATAGCTTTGGTTTCATTTTTTTTATCTTAATGTTGTTGTTTGCTTATTTGGCACTTTTCGACTATTGGCTTTTCTCTGTATTGTGTTTTATTTTCTTGATTTTAACGATGTATTGCTTTGACAAAGGGTTAAAAACAGTATATAGAAACAATAAGTCGGAGACGGAATGAAATGATTGTTGTAAATCATTTTCAACAACGGAGTCTGGAAAAATGACAGATTTCATTCCATTTTCCCGCGTTCCAGAAATGTCTCTCGACGAATTAAAGGACGATTTTAAGAGCATTCTCCAGAGCGGTATTTATGTGAACGGAAAGTACGCCAGAGAACTAGAAGACACGGTTCGAGACTACTATATGTCGCGTTACTGTCTTTCATTCAGTTCAGGAACTGCAGCTCTCTGGTGGGCGGTCTATGCCATTAAACATTTGTATATGAAGAATTATAGACCAACTTGCGCTATTCCAGCATTTACGTGGTCAAGCACCTTTTATGCATTATCGCCAGCCGATTATGACAGGGTCGTTTTAAAAGATATTTTGCCAGATACCTGGTTGATGGAATCCACTGTGGGCGACCCCGATGTTCCGGATATAGTCGTGCCCGTAACTACGTTCGGAAACAATTTCAATCGCAATCTCAGAGAGCTGTTTCCCGATTCTTATATAGTGCTCGATGCGACACACAATCTCGGCGGTTATATTCCGAGAAGCGACGAATATGATGTTGCCGTTTTTTCGCTCGCTCCAACAAAAAATATACCTGGTGCAGACGGAGGTCTTTTGCTGACCGACAACCTTTCAATAGCGACGGTAGTAGCCGACGGAAGAGACAAATATAATCGGATAACGGAATTTTCCGCGGTTATAGCTTTAAAGAACTGGGAAAAACTGTCAAGATTGTTGAGACAGAAGGAAGAAGGCTGGAAAGAATATGCGTCCCGACTTTCTGGTTTCAGATTCCAAAGATGTTATAGAAGCACTTATAGCGTCTGCGCCTGTCTGCTTGACCGTCCGTCCCAGCCAATCGTCGATGCCCTTGCCGGCGAAATCGAGTTTAAGCGTTATTATCAACCGATAAAGGAAGGACTGCCGACGACCGACAGTATATATGAACGAATCTTATGTCTGCCAAATTATGAGAAGGTTAATAGGGAATTCGTAGCGAAGAAATTAATCGAAACTCTGAATACAATATAGAAAAGGATAAATACATTGTATTCCCCAATATCTTAACCGATGGCGATTGAAGTCGGTCAATATTTGATTAAGCAAACGCGAATATACAGTGGCTCATTTGCCTATAGACAGATATGGGGAACAGATGAGGTAGACGTTACTGCTCTATTCTCGTCGTATAATCTCGGAGGGTCCGATGCACGAGAGCTCACTATACATTTCGATATCAGAAACATCCAGAACGATGCCTCGGCGCCCAATGTTATCGTTCGTGTAAAGGAGAAAATAGACGGAACAAACGACTGTACCCTTGATACGCTCACCGTCTCTCCGTCCGATAGTCCTGGGGTCGTGGTCGGTCCTCTCATCACTCACCGCGATATAAAGATAACGTTCCAGTTAAGTACGCCACTGAGCGCGGACAATCAGTCCGTTCCGTATACAATCGAACGACGGACGCTGTAAAGGAGGCCGAAAATGATAGATTGGCTCTTTCTAATCGGGCTCCTGGTATTTGTATACTTCAAGCCGAGACCAACAATAGCTCAGCTTTTAAACGACCGAATGGAACGTATACAGCAAGAAAAGGAAAAAATCAAGAGAAGCGCCTTTAAGGGTTCCAAGGTTGTCGGGGATATAATCGTCGAATTACGGGGGTTTAGAGAGGACGCCCTACATCTTAATAGGCGCAAGGTAGAAACAATCATAAAAGGCGCGAATGGCGGGTTAAAAATCGAGCCTCTGTGGTATCGGAAGTTATGGAGGCAGATTAAAGACGTTCCGAAATTCGTAAAGAAACACCCCAAGGTCGCCGAGGTCTGCCTAACAGGTGTTATTCTCGGCATTGCGACCTATTTCCTGTTCGGGCTGCCGATGCCGATTCTGCTCGGGACTACCAAGACCTGGGCGGCGACGGCGGCGGGAAATGCGAGCAGTGGGAGTAACTGGTCTCCGAGTGGGGCACCGACGACGGGGGACGATATCGTATTCGATTCGACATCGACTTATAGCTGCACTTGGGATTTGTCGGGTACGTTCGGGTTATTCTCGATAAATAGCGGATATACTGGCACGATTACGCAGAGTGCCGACTTTACGGTATCGTCGTTTTCGATATCAAGTGGGACTTTCACGGGGTCGACAAGCTATCTTCTTACTTGTAGCGGGAATTGGGCAAAAACTGGCGGAACGGTTACAAATAATGTTCTTAGGTTGAGAATGACTGGAGACGGGACGTCATTGACTGGCGCCTGGGATGATTTCGGATTTTATTTCTTGCAAGTTAGTGGTAACATCACTGTTGATTCGGGTTTGACTAACCCTACAGCTACTTTTTCTTTGACTATAGATTCGGGGAAAACACTGACCATTGCTTCAGGCCGAAAATTTGAAGTGATAAATCAACCACCTGCTAGTGGGGCATTTACAAATCTCGGAACTATTGCTGGTCCTGGAACAATGATATTTTATTGGTCATACGGTTCATCGACGGTAACTTTTGGTAATATCGGCGCTCCAGTAGAAATTAAAATTACCTATGCGGCGACAGCTTCTCGTACGCTTACATTAGGGTCAGATACCACCTTTGGTTCAACATTAAATGTGTATTCTACTCATTCAACATATACTATAACCCTCGATGGTGGCGGTTACACACTGACCGTCTCCGGTTTAACTACCCTTGGTGATAGAGGAATTATGACCCAAGGCACTGGGACTTGGACTTTCAACGGTGAGTTAACGATTAGCGGAGCGTCTTCGCAATTCACACAAGGCGGAGACATAAATTGTACGAGCTTTACGATATCAAATGGCACATTTACAGGGTCGACGAGCTATTGGCTGACAACTACGTCGGGGTTCACGAAAACCGGAGGAACGATAACGTCCTGGACCGTACAATGGAAAGTCAATGGAACACAAACCTTTCTGACAAATGCGTGGG